>CAOKEO010000039.1 GCA_948467495.1 uncultured Clostridium sp. | reverse complement strand
TTTTATTTTATCACGGAAGGATTTATTTACACAACTTTTTCTATACTCTCTAAAAAAGTGTCCTTATAAAAATTGTCTAAAAAAGTGTTGACAATCCAAATCCTTTGTTTCCATCATACAAACTAATTTGTAGCTATTATCAATTATTTCTTTTGGAGATTTTAATTTTAAACCTTCCTTAAAATTCTTTAATTCCTGTTCTACCTTTTCAAATAATTTATTTTTTAGTTCTTTATTTTTGATTTCCTTTAATTCATTCATAATTTTCCCCTTTCCTATAATAAAAAAGATACTAGAAAATATAATCTTCTAATATCTTTCTAATATTATATAATTTACATTTAATGACTTTAAAATAGGAATTTTTTTAGAAGTTAATCACTTCTTTCATTCCTAACTTAAAGCATAATTTCTTTTCCATGTGTCCCATTGAAATATCAATTTTTCTTAATTCGACAAGAGCTTTCATTTCTTTTTTATTTAATATAATAGGTTCTAAATCTTCAAATACTTTTATTGCATTAGGATATTTTTTACTTATTTGATTATACTTTTTTTGTAGCTCTATATATTCTTTAGTTCCAAAAGTATATTTTCTTTTTTGTTCTTCTACCCATTCTGAAATATCATTAGCTTCATTATTAAGATATGTATCTTCTTTCTTTTCTAACTTATTATTGAAAAACTCATTTCTTATTTTTTCTCTATCAGTCATTCCTAATTTAAAATATGTACGATTCCAAAATTCTATTTCATCGCTATATGTTAATTCATAATTACGAAACATTTCTAAAGCAACATGATAATCTTTTGGATTAGGAATAACCTTTTTTAGAAAATTATTAAATTCTTCTGATACATCATATACTTTGTTTTCAATTTCTTTTATTTTAGCATTATTGTCATATATGCTCTGCTCAAAATCTTCCTTTCTAAACTCATACATTTGGTCTAAAATCGGTTTATTAAATAATTCTTCCATTTCTTTTTACCTCCTGTAAACATTTAAGCATATTACTTTTGTAATGAGAAATGTACAAATTATTTTTTTATACCTTTGACAAAAAAAAGCAATATTCTATATAAATATTACTCTTTAATCATCTCTACTAATTGTAAGTTGTTTCTCTAATATATAATCTGATTTTTCAAATTTATAAATCTAATTTCATATAAATAGATGTATCCATTGGACTATTGTTGTAACTGTTAATTTCATAAAATCCATATTTTTATACATATGAACTGCATTTTGTAAAAAAGTAATGTATCTAATAACATATAAGAATATCCAATCTCTTTTGCTTCTTTTATTATGTTCTTTACTAAAAAATCTCCTATATGTTTACCACGAAATTTTGGTCTTACATATAATAGTTTCATTTCACAATTTTTATCATCTATCTTTTTTAATCCTATGCAACCTGCTAATTCATTATCACAATATGCTAAATATAATCTTCCATTTGGTAGACCATATTTATTTTCCAAATTATTTAATTCCTCATCATAATTTTGAATTGTTAAATATTCTTAGAAACTATTATCGCCTTTTATTAGCATATCAGTATATTCAGTAAATAGTTCTTTTACTTCTTCTTTGTATTTATATGCAAGTACTAATTTTATTTTCATTATAATCTCTCCTCTTAACATTTTTATTTTTTATAATAATTAATCCTCTCTATGTATTGTAATTTGCATTAAAGGATTTTTTCTAACTCTTCAGATAGTTTTGATTTCATATTTACTAATTCAGTCTCTGAAGGGCAATTATCTACATTATACATTTTTTCCATTGGGTACCACCAAACTGGTCCTTTTCCATTTCTTCCATAGTCTTCTATATCTCCACTTACTCTCGGAAATAAGTGCCAATGAAGATGAGAATCTCCATTTCCCAACAATTCATAATTCATTTTTTCAGTATCGAAAGTTCTTGAAACAGCTTCTGCTACAACAGACATTTCCTCTAAAAACTTCATCTTAGTTGAATAATCAAGCTGAAATAATTCTGTTTTGTGTTCTTTAAAAAGAAATAATGAATATCCCTTAAAATGTTGGTAATCTCCTATAACGACATAACCAGTTTCTAATTCTTTAACAAAATATGGATTAGTACCTTTTTTAATCATATTGATTCTATCACAAATAAGACACATATAAATCCTCCCTATAAATTACTATTTTATAAGTAAAAACGCCATTTATGTTCTTACATATCTTCGTGAATTTTAATTAGTTTTAAAAGTAAATCATCTATTACAGATGTATCTTCATTTTCAGCAATCATTGTTTTTCTTTTCTTATCTAACCCATTTATCATAATTCCTAAATCATACTTGTCTGCTTTCATTTTGTTCTTTAATTTAGCCATTACTTCATTAACTGCATCAGGATATTTATTTTCTTGTAATAAAGCATTTCTAAAATCAGTTAATGAATAAAGCATAATCCTTAATTCATCGTTGTTTAATTCTATTTTTTTCTTCTTTTTAAACATTATAATTCTCCCTTGCATAGCTACTATTATATTTTTACATAGTATATCATAATGTTACATTTTTAACAACGCTCTGGAGATTTTTTATCTGGAGATTTATCTTCTTTTTCTTCCTGTTCATCTCCTAACATTTCGTGAGAATTATCATTTATTTTTAATTCTGCATTTATTTCATCTAGCTTTTTTAATTTTTCTTTTAATTCTTGTTCTTTTGGAAATTCTTTTTGTATTTCATTTTTTGCATTTTCTGATTGAAAATTAGTATTATCTAGCTTTTCTCTTTCATGTGGTATATCTCTAGCTATATTTTCTAAACAATTATTTATTCTAGTTATATTACCATTTATATCAGTTCCTAAATCAATTGAATAACTAAATTTATTTTTTAGCTTTAATTTTATATTTTTAGTAAAAGAATCAAAACTAATTTCCATTTTGAACCCTCTATATTCTCCTATTTCTTTCACTTCCATACTTTTTAAACCTTGCACACATTCTAATAATTTCTTACCTGCATCTTGTTTTTCGGTATATAAAGTATCTTCTATTTTCATTGGAGAAAATCCATCTTTATTAGGTTTTGTATGCTTATCTAACCAAATTGTATCTTCTTCCATAGCACCAACTTTATTATTTAATCTTGCTATTTCTTCTGGAAAATATTTAATAACTTTATCTTGCAATGAATACTTTTGATTCATAAATTCTTGCTTTAATAGTTTTAGTTTAGAAACTTCGGTGTCTAAAGTAGTCTTTTCTAATATTAAAGGATTACCTGTTGCTAATGCTTTTATTTCTCCATAGGTTAATGCTTTATCATCTATATCTTCCATAGTTCTTGCTGGAGTCTTAGATGTCATTATTTGTGATATAAACTTTTGCTTTTGTTCTACTAATTGATACATATAGCTATCAAATGTTTTTTCTGTTACATAGGAATATACAAATACTTTATCATTTTCATTTCCTTGTCTTATCATTCTACCATTTCTTTGTGTTAGATCTGATGGTTTCCATGCACAGTCTAAATGATGTGTTGCAATAAGTTTATCTTGAACATTAGTACCAGCTCCCATTTTAGAAGTTGAACCCATTAGAACTCTTACTTCTCCTTGTCTTACTTTACTAAATAGTTTTTTCTTTTTAGTTTCAGTATCTGCCTCATGAATAAAAGCTATTTCATCAGGTGGTATTCCCTTTTGAATTAGCTTTTTTCTTAACTCATTATAAACATCTGTAAATTCTACTTTCTCATAACCTTTTAAATCTTTAGGTGTAGATAAATCACAAAATATAAGTTGTGTTGCTTTTTTATCTTGATTTTCATTCCATATTTTATAAATATTCTCTGAACATGAATTTACTTTACTGCTTTCTTCATCTGGTAATAGTGGATTCATAAGTCTTTCATCTAGTGCTAGTTTTCTTCCCTCGTTAGTAATTTTAAGCATATTGTCTATTGAAGCATCTACTCCTCCATTTCTTATATCTTCTGCTCTTTCGCCTAACTTTTGAACCATTTCTTGTTGTATTTTGCTAGGTTCTACTACAACATTTATGTTTTCAAATTCTGGTGTTGGAAGATTTAAAGTTTCAGCAGTTTGAATATCTGCTACTTCTTTAAACATTGACATTAGTTCTGGTAAGTTATGAAATTTTGCAAATCTAGTTTTTGCTCTGTAACCAGTTCCCTCTGGTGCTAATTCTATTGCAGTAATTGTTTCTCCAAATGTACTTGCCCAATTATCAAAATGTTCTAACTCATTCTTCTTTAAATCATCATATTGTAAGTATCTTTGCATTGTATACAATTCTGCCATTGAATTACTTACTGGTGTTCCTGTTGCAAATACTGTTCCCTTTCCTCCAGTAATTTCATCTAAATATCTACATTTCATAAATAAATCGGTAGATTTTTGAGCTTCTGTTTGTGCTATTCCTCCAACATTTCTCATTTTAGTATATAAAAATAGATTTTTATAGTTATGAGCTTCATCTACAAATAATTTATCTATTCCCAATTCCTCAAAAGTTACTACATCATCTTTTCGCTCTTGCTTATTTAATTTTGCAAGTCTACTTTCTAAACCTCTTTTTGTTTTTTCTAACTGTTTAATTGTATAGTATTCGCCTTTCTTTGCTTTTTCTTCAGCAATACCATTTGTTATATCATTTATTTGTGCTTCTAATAATGATATTTGTCTTGCAACTGACATTGGTATTTTTTCAAATTGAGAATGTCCAATGATTATTGCATCAAAATCTCCTGTGGCTATTCTACTACAAAATTTCTTTCTATTTTTTGTTTCAAAATCTTTTTTATTTGCAACTAAAATATTTGCACTTGGATATAGTTGTAAAAACTCTGATGCAAATTGCTCTATTATATGATTTGGAACTACAATTAATGATTTATTGCAAAGTCCTAATCTTTTACTTTCCATAGCTGCTGCGACCATTTCATAAGTCTTTCCAGCTCCTACTTCATGAGCAAGTAATACATTTTTTCCATATAATATATGAGCTACTGCATTTAATTGATGTGGTCTTAATTTTATTTCTGGATTCATTCCTACAAAATCTATATGAGAACCATCATATTCTCTAGGTCTTACTGAATTGAATTTATCATTATAAAGTCTTACTAATTTATTTCTTCGCTCTGGTTCGTTCCAAATCCAATTTAAAAAAGCTTCTTTTATTGCATCTTGTTTACTTGATGCAATAGCTGTCTCTTTTCTGTTAAGAACTCTTTTCTTTTTTCCCTCATCATCTATAATTGTATCAAAAACTTTAACATCTTTTAAATTAAGAGTTTGTTCTATAATCTTATAAGCATTTATTCTAGGTGTCCCATATGTTGAATATGCTTTTACATTATCTCTATCTTCACTTTTTCCATCAATATGCCATTCAGCAGTTATATTAGAATATTTTACATGTATATCCCATGTCTTATATCGTGGAGTTTCTAGTAGTTCAAAAATAAATTGTCTGATTATTTCTGCTGGTATCCATGTAGAGCCTAATTTTATACCAATTTCACTTGCTGTTAAGTCTTCTGGAATAACTTCTTTTAGCTTTTCAACATTTATATTATAACTAGGATCTTCTTTTGCAAATTCCTCTGCAACTTTTAATTTTTCTCTAACATTTCCAGATAAATATTCATCAGCAGTTACCCAATGATCTGGTTCTCCATATTCTGGTACATTGAATATTACTCCCTCTAGACTTTTTACCATTTTATCCATATCTATACCACACAATTTCTGCATATAGTTTAAATCAACTTTTGCCTTGTCTTGTATTGATAAAATTAAAGCTTCATCTGGCGTATCTACTTTTAATATTTGTTTTTTAGCTTTTATAGTTCTTTTACTGAATATATCAGCTTTTCCTATAAACTTACCCTCGCTATCTAATTTTTCAAGTGAGCATAATAGAAAATAACTACTATCATTTGAAAAAGCATTTTCATTAGCTCGTGAATTAATAAGTCCATATTCTTTAGTAAATCTATCATATATTTCATTTAATTTTGCTCTTGCAATATGTATATATTCTTCTGAACGATCTTCTAATTGAAAGTCTATTAATTCTCTAGTTTGCTCTCTTAATGCAATTAAACCTTTAATTCTGTTCTGATTTGTAAGTGGTAAGTCTTCTTGTAAAATCATTCGTGAGTTTTCTCTAAAATAGATTTTATCATCTACTATTGCATAAGAAAAATTTTTAACACTTGCAATAGCTGGTATTGATGTATCTTCTTGTTCTATTTCATTTTCAATGACACTTTCTTGTAATTCTCCATGAATATTAGTTATTGCAAAATCTAATTGTTCTTCTAAACTTTGACTTTCATCTGCTTTACAAGTAGAATCATAACCATAAGCTGTAGAAACTATTTCCATATTTCCTAATATCATCTCTGGTTTATCAATAAAATAGCTATTCATTGAAATGTCATTATCATCTTTATCTAGATATACCCAATCTGGCATTATATCAGTTAGACTTTCTCTTTTCTGTAAAAAGATTATATCAGATGTTACCTTTGTTCCTGCATTCTTTGTAAATGCATTATCTGGTAATCTAATAGCTCCTAAAAGTTCTGCTCTTTGTGCTATATATTTTCTAACATCTGGACTTGCTTTGTCCATTGTTCCTTTAGAAGTTACAAAAGCAATTATTCCTCCTGGTCTAACCTTATCTAATGTTTTTGCAAAGAAATAGTCATGTATTAGAAAATTATTTTTATTATATCTACTATCATTTACTTTAAAATCTCCAAATGGTACATTGCCGAATTGCAACATCGAAAAAGCTATCTGGTAAATTCGCTTTTTCATACCCCTCAACTCTTATATCTGCTTTTTGATATAATTGTTTTGCTATTTTTCCACTAATAGAATCTAACTCTATTCCATATAATTTTGAATTTTGCATTTCTTCTGGTAACATACCTAAAAAGTTTCCTACTCCACAACTTGGTTCTAAAATATTTGCTTGTTCTAATCCCATATTTTTTAAGGTTTTATATATAGCATTTATTACTATTGGTGGAGTGTAAAATGCAGTTAGTGTAGATGCTCTTGCTGATTTATATTCTTCATCTGTAAGTAGTTCTTTTAGTTCGTGATATTCTTCACTCCAATTAGTTTTATTTTCATCAAATACATCTGGAAGTCCACCCCAACCAATATATTGTGCTAAAACCTCTTGTTCTTCTTTATTAGCAAGTCTATTTTCTTCTTCTAACATTTTAAGTAATCTTATTGCATCTATATTTCTTCTAACTTTTTCTTTAGGAGTTCCTTCTCCAAGTAAATTATTATCAATATGATAATTTGTTTTTTCTTGTTTTTTATAATATTCATCTCTATCAAGTGGCTTTCCATTTTCTTCTCTAGCTTTAAATAAATCTAATACATTTTGTGCTTGATCAATATTTTTTTCTTTTAGTTCATTTACTGCATTTATAGCATCATTCTCTACTTTTTCTAAAACAGCATTTCCAACTTCTTCTGCAATCACTCCAGACTCTAAATTATCAATAAATTCTTGACTTACTTCTCTTAAATTTTCATTTATTAATTCCTCTATGTCAGTAAAATCTGCAAGTCTTTTTCTTATATCTAGTTCAGATTGTTTAGTATTATCTATTTCAGAATATTCTAGTAAACCACCATCTACTTCTGTTCCAAAGTTATTGTAAATCGCATAATAATACCCCTCATCATTAGTATGGAAGTGAAAATAATTGCCATTAGATAATTTATAATTTTTTTCTATATTTTGAATATCTTGATTTTCTTCATTAATAACTACTTGTTTTTGTTCTGGATTTATTCTTGCATCATACATCCACTTTTCGTTTTCATATTCTTCATTAATCCATTTTTCATATTCTTCTTTTTCAGCATTATTAAAATATGTATCAGAACTTATTAGTTCCTTTAATCTTTTTTCAACCTTACTCCAAGTTAGTAAAGTTTCTGGAGCATTATCTTTAAGTCCCCATGTTAACTTAATACCTTTTGCACTATGCCATTCATGTAAATTTTCATACCCTATTACTCCTCCTCCACCTTCGCCATATTCTTTTTTTAGAAAAGTTATATTGTCTTCGGTAGAATAACTCTCTTGAAATAATCTATACATTCTAAATTTTCCATTAACTACATGACTACCCTCTAAAAGTACATTATCTATTATTTCTTGAGTAAAAGAAAAAGCAGGAGTATTTTCTACTTCTGCTTGTGCTTGAATATTATTTTTTTGTTCTTCTACACTTGGTAAGCTCTTAATTGGTGGAATATAAGAATCTGTAAATAGGTTTAATTGTAGATTAGTTCCATTATTACCATTTCTTCTGCCTGGTTCTTGATTGAGTTCATTTCTTGAACCCATCTCATTTGGTCTGTCTGTTTCATTTGTTCGTTCACTTTGTTCTTCTCTGCTAGGTTCTTGATAATTTGTTTTAATCTCTTTTGAGCTGTTTCTTCTATCTCTCCTAAATGTTCTTCCACTTTTCCATCCAGCATTAATTCCTCGTATAATCCTTTTTTGTGTTCTTTTAGAAATTTCTCCCTCATTCTTGAGAATCTCCCCTGTGCCATTTTCTTTGTTTTGGGTAATACTACTTGTGGTATTTGATAATCTCCCATTTGTTGATATGCTACTTCTATCATATTCATTTCTCCCTTCCTTATTTTTATTTTCATCTATATGATAATTTGATTTTTGATTATTTACAAATGTACGATTTATATAATTTGTACCTTTTTCAAAATTTCTTACACTAGAATATATTTCTCGTAATTCTTGCTCTGCTATATCACTTGTTGCAGCACCTAATCTTGAAATAAGTCTTTTATTAGCAAATTGTGTTATTAAATCAAAATCACTTAAACTAAAGTGTTCCATTGGATCAATGTTGCATCTTTTCATTGTCATATATGCTACTGAATTAACTAATATTCCTTTAAAGAAAGATTCTAACTCACTATCAGTTAATTTTTGTAATGCAGTATTTTCAGTAACTTCTTTTAAATCAACTAAATAATCTTGAAAATTATCTTCTACCAAATTGAATGAACTAGAATAAATTGCTTCAGCTAAATTATCTTTTATTTCTAAATTACCAAAACTATTCTCTAATGTTTCAATAAGTCCATTTTCATAAGATGATTTAACTTCCCATAGTTTCAATTCTTGATTTATTCCACTATGAGTATCAGAAATATCAAATACATGTCTTAATACATTTCTACCATTTTCAATAGAAATTAAAGCTATTCCTTTTGCACCTCTATTTACCCACCTTTTAAGTCTTTTATTCCATGTTTCTATGTCTGCACAAGCAGTTGCATTCGGTTTTTGAGCATATATTAGCACTTGTTCATTAAAAGAATATTTATAATTATTACTTGCAGTATTTAAAAATTTAATCCAATTTTCAGAGCTACTCGTTATATCTTTTAATGTTTCATTAGCCATTTCATTTACTAATTGATATTTATTAGGCATTAGGTTTCCTCCTCTCCTTTTTTAGTTTGTGTATAATTAAAATATTCAATGGTATTATGATTTTTTATATATTCTCGTAAAATAATAATGTTTTGAATATCTTTATCTTCTGTTATATTTTTTAAATCTTCTATCTTTAAATTTAGTATATCTTTTTCGTTTGATTTTCCTACTGCTATTAGTTTATTAAATGTTACTAATCTAGGATTTTCTTTCTTTTTTGGCATTTCACACCTCCTACTTTTTAATCACAAAAAATAAGCTAGACTATTAAAAATCTAACTTATTTTTTCTATATTTCTTGACTTTTTATTTATAAATAGATTATAATAAATATAGGAAATGACAATTCCGTTAGACACGGTTTTGCCGGTATAGATTTAAATAAACCATTTACCCGATCAAAAGTAGAATGGTTTATTTTTTTATTTATGTAGTTGCTTATTAACCCAGTTCCTGTACAGAACTGCAATCAAGGCAACGTTTAATGTTAAAGATAACATCCATGATATTACAAAGAAAAGTATCACTTTAACCATAAACATCACCACCTTTCCTACGATGTATCGCAAAATTGGTGGCAAAACCGTTCCACTAATTATCAATTTCCTATGTTCTAAATTCTACAATATTTTTTATTTTTTGTCTATAATATATTCAAATTTTTGATTATATTTTAATCTTGTTTATTTTTCTTATGATTTTTAATAATATATACAATTCCAAGTAAAGAAAGAAGAATTGCACTTGCAAATATTTTTATTTTGCTTTTATCTCCTGTTTTAGGAACTTCTATCTTTTTATTTTCAAAAGTAAATTCTATTGTACTATCTTTTTCTTCAGCATGTACATCATCTATGAATATTCCTTTATCATTAATTTCTACTTTAACAACTCTGTTAGATAATTCATAATCTTTTGGAGCTTTTGTTTCTTTAATATAATATGTACCAAATCTTAATTCTACAAATAAAGCTGTTCCATCTTCTTTATTAGATTTAACTTCTTTAATTAATTTTGTACATTCTGGATCTTCATAAATAGCAAAAGTAAATTTATCTTTAATAGTTTGTTTTGTTTCTGCATCCACTTTTATAACTTTTACATTTTTAAGTATTGGCATATCTTTCATTTCAATTTTCTGTGTTTCTTTATCTTCTGTTACTGTGAAGTCTATTTCTTTTGCAATTTCATATCCATAAGGTGCTGTTTTTTCAATTAGTTTATAGCTCTTATTTTCTTCAAGTCCTGTAACTTTATGTGGTTCTTTTGTAGATACCCACTCATCAACTACATTTCCATCTTCATCAACTACTTGTAATTCTGCTCCCTCTATTTCTTCGCCAGTTACTAAATCTGTTTTTATTATTTCAACTACTTTGTCTATCATGTCAATTTTTTGTGTTTCTTTATCTTCTGTTACTGTAAATTCTATTTGATTTGAAATTACAAATCCATCTGGAGCATAGTCTTCATAAAGTGTATAACTTTCTCCCTCTTCAAGTCCTTTGATTTTATGAACTTCTTTTGTAGATGTCCAATTGTCTACAATGTTTCCATCTTTATCTACTACTTTAAGTTCTGCTCCCTCAACTTCTTTTCCTCCAACATCTTCTTTTGACATTGTTACTTGTTTATCTATCATTACAACTTTTTGAATTTCTGCTGTATTTTCTACTATAAATTTTATTGAAGTTGCTTTTACATATTCATCTGGTGCTATCTCCTCTGTTAGAGTGTAAGTTTTTCCTACTTTTAGTCCCTCAATTTTATGAGTTTTATTAGTAGATACCCAACTATCTATAATTTCGTTATTTTCATCTGTAACTGTTAATTTTGCTCCAGCCAACTCTTTTTCTCCAGTTATATCTTGTTTTGATATTTCAACTACTGTTGTTTTATTTTCAATGTTTGATTCTACAATATATTCTTTTGTTACTGTATCTTTTTGTTCAAATACAACTTTGTATTCTGTTTCATCTAATACTGCTCCATCTATTGTAGTAAGTTCTTTTAAGTGATATTTTCCCATAGGTAAATTTGAAACTGCTAAAGTTCCGTCAGCTTTTAAATTATATTTTCCTACTACTGCTCCTTTTTCATATATGGCAGATCCATCTGCATAGTCAATTATTTTTTCATCTGTGACAAGTTCAAAAGATATTTTTGTAAAATCAATATCTTTTATCATAGTTTTATCTACATCTTCTCTTAAATCAATTTTTTTATTTAATTTTAGTGTTCCTGTTGGTTGTTCATTCTTAACTTCAACCATGATATAAGCATCCATATCTTTATCATATTCAAGTGTATTATTACTTCTAGTTATTTCAAAAATACATTCCTCATCTAATTGTAAAAATCCTTTTGGAACTTTTATTTCTTCAATTTTATAAGTTCCCGCTTCTAATTTTGTTTCAGTATAAGCTATTCCACTTTCATCTGTTGTCCATTCATTAATACTTTGTTTTCCTAATTTACATGAAACTCTTTCCCATTGATTTGTTCCTTCATTTAGTTTGTATAATGAAAATGTCGTATTTGAAAAAGTAACAGTCTTTCCTGTCTTTTTATCTTTTTTTACCATTTTTATATAACTTGTAAATGGTGTATCATTTTCAATTAGTTCTTCAATAGGAGCATTACTATTTTTGTCTATTGTTACAGAAAATTCCTTTACTGGATTTATTCTATCTGAAGGGCAATATGTTTCATTTACAACATATGTTCCATAAGCTAATAATCCTGAAATTCCATGTCCATTATTTTCAGTTTTAAAAACAGAATATTCATCTTTTGCAAATTCATCTAAATGTTTAAGTGCTTCATTAAAGCTCCCATAATAGTCAACATATTTTTTCAAAATTGCTGTAAATTCTGCTCCTTTGACTATTGGAGCAGTTGTATTAGTAATAGAGGACATTTTTATTGTTTCAAATCTTGCTTTTTGAACTGTATTAGTTAGACTATTTTCTATTTTTATTATACTTGTGTTCATATCTTTGTATTTTAATGTATAAATATGTTTTTGAGTATCTTGCATATAACCTGTTGGAACTACAGTTTCTTTTACATAGTATGTTCCCATAGGTAACCCTTTTAAAGTATTGTTATTAGATTCTAATTTGGCAGATGTTGTTGTGTTAGTTATTTTAACTACTGCATTTCCATAACAATCAAAATTATAAGTTCCAATTTGTTCATCTTTTGAAAAATATTTAATTGTTTTTGCAACATTATATATATCTTCGTTTGCATATAAAGTATATACTGTTCCATTAAGTGTTGCATCTCCATGATGGCTAGTACCATCCACTCTATTGCTACTTCCTGTTTCGCTATCTGTTTTTGTTAATGTTAGTTCTCCTATTGGTTCTTTATTCGTCATATCAAATTCAGCTGTACTATCAAATCCTACTTGTATTTCTTTCATTTCATCGTTTAATAGGTAACCTTTAACTGTATTTTTTTCTCTTACATAGTATTTTCCTTTGTATAATTTATCAAATGTTGCAATTCCATTTGAATCTGTTGTTACAGTTTTTATTACTTTATTATCTTTTAATAATTCAAATGTTACCCCTGCTATTCTTGAACTTTTATCTTCATTATATTTATAAACTTTTATAGCAGATTTATTATTTTTTATTGCCAAATTTGTAGAACAACTATTCAATGAAACTGGATCTGCTGTTACTGCATAATCTTGTGTTGCACTATTATAACTAGCTCCATAGAATATAGCATATTCTTTTGTTTCAATATCTGCTCTTATTTTTCCATTTATATCTCTAATTTCAAATTCTTCTTGTGGTATTTTTATTTGAAATTGTTCTCCTGCACTAAATGTATTTTTTGTATTTCCTTTTGTGTCTGTAATAATAGTCCCATTTGGGAAATTTGCTATTGATATTGAATAAGTTGATAAATCTAAATTTGAATTTAAATTATAATTTTGCACATAATAATTCCCATTTAATTTTGTATCTCCATTTGTATTAATTTGTGCTAAAGGTGTTTTATATGTGTTTGTTCCATTCATTCCTATATTTACTAATTCATTTATTAAATTTACTATTGATTTACCAATAGTATCACCATCATCTGCATAAAAGTCGTTTACATTAGATTGTCCAGTCACACAGTATATTGCCATTTTAGTTGCTTGATAGGCATAAACCCAATCAAGATTTTCTGGAGTATGATATGGATAACTTGCTACTGTTACTCTCCATACTCTATTATACATTTCAGTATCTTTTATTAAATCTGTTAATGTTACATTATATCCTGCATTGCTATCAACTCCATGTAAATCTTTATCAAGACAATATGCAGGATAAAATTTTCCATTGTCTGAATATCCAGCTAATTCAGTAATTACATATCCTAACCTTTTACTTTTCAAATGATATGGAACTGTTCCCATACTTTGTAAATATATTGTGTCATTTACATTTACTGCTAAACTTTGTATCAATGGAAAGATTTGTATTATGTTTGAAATTAGCATAATTGTTAATAGTAATGTTGCTATTATTTTGTTTTTAATAATTCTATTCATTTTTACCTCCTAAAAAAAGAATTGGTTTTAATACCAATCCTTCGTATTTTATTTTTATTAATTATTTTACTTTTATATAAGATCTTGTTTGAAAATAAGATTCTGTTCCATCTTTTGAGATTATATATTCTTTTACTGCATAATAATAAATACCAAATCCATCACTGTCATAAACTAAATTATCTACATTTGTTTTATTTGCTGTAAAATATCTTGCTCCACTTTTTGCTAACGAACTATCTACAACTGTTTTTACATTTTTATATCCAAAATTTTTTATTGCTGAATCTATTAAATTTTTTAGTTTATTTATTTCTCCTTTATCTTCAATAAATCCCTTATAACTTCCATCTGATCCTTTTTCGTAATAACTATATTTTGATAAATCAATTTTATTTATATTTTGATTATTTGAATTTACAGCTATTGCTTGACCATTGTTTTTATTATTAGTTGTTGTTTGTGTAGTAGTAGAACAATTTGTTCTTGAGTTTGTATTTGTTTTATGACTAATATCATTTTGTTGTTTATTTTTGATATTACTATTTGATTGGGTTTCATTAACAATATTATTTCTAGTTGTATTTGAAATTTCTTCATTTGATGCAATATTTGTAATTACTTTTGCTGTATTATCATTTAAATCATGATTTTCTATTTCTGTATTAATTTCATTTTCTCCATCATCTTTTTGTGTTTCATTTACATTTTCATTTTCATTACTACTCTCTATATAATCTCCTTTTGCCTTTGTTTTGTTTATTATTAAAGCAGTTATAACTAATGCACCTATTAGAGCTACAATTACTAAACTTATTATCTTTTTATTTTTCATAACTAATCATCTCCTTATGCCTTAATTATATTGCTTTTAAATAAAATCACAAATGTGTAAAATATTTATTTAATTTATAATTTATTAAATATAATATTTATCTTTTAGTATGTAATATAGTATGTATTTAAAAGGGATTGTAAGGGAAAACTTTGTAAAGTGTTCACACAAACAAATAGTTATTTTTATTGTTACTTGTTCACACACATTATCTAGCATTTCGCTCTTGCCTTAATTTTTCTCGTTTATTGTGTTCTTCCACACATTGAATAATAAAATCTTCAATTTTACCAGACTCTTTTATTTTAGTTGGTATATATTTTTCTATTTTTTCATTGTGTATCTTTATAAACTCTTTTTGATTAGGCTTTTCTTGTTGCATAATTTCTTCTATTTTTTCTTCTGTTAGTTTTCCCTCTTGTTCAAGTTTTTTTAATCTTATTGCTTGACTTAATGATGGTGTAACCTCATCAAATTCAAATATATTTTGTACTACATATTGATTTTCTTCGCTTAAATATGAAAGTTCTACTGCTGGTCTAAAAGCTATTCGTTTTAAATCAACTTGTTCTAATAATTCTGGTATTAGATAAGTAAGTCTGATATATCTTCTTATATTTTCTCTACTTTCTCCAACTTCATTTCCTAATATTTCATCAGTTCTTAACTTTGCCACCATTGGTGTCGAAGTTTCATCTTCTTCTAAATCCACTCTTTTACCTTGATGTTTCATAGCTTCTAGTTTCATTTTGTAAGCAAATGCTTTTTCACTTGCTAATATTTCTTCCCTTTGAATATTACTATCTACCATAAGTATAGTCGCTTCATCATCTGTTAAATCTAGAACTATACTTCTTATTTGTTTTACTCCTGCTAATTCACAAGCTCTTTTTCTTCTGTGTCCAGAAATCATTTCATAAGTTCCATCTTCTTTTGGTCTTACTATAATAGGTAATATTACACCATATTCTTTTACACTCTTAACCATCTCTCTCATTTGTTCATCATTTCGTACTTTAAAAGGGTGGTTTGGAAAGTCTGTTATTTTACTTATATCAATTTCTTCTACTTTTTCTGCATTTTCATAATCTCTTTGAGCTTGGTTAGTAAATAAATTATCTAACTTTGGAAGTTTCATTTCTATTTCTTGTTTTTTCATTATCTAAAACCTCCCTTGCTAGATTTTTATAGCTTAAAGCAACAGGACTATTTTTATCAAATTCAAATATACTTTTTCCAGTCGAAGTAGATTTTGCTATATTTATAGCTTTTGGTATTTCTGTATTATAAATCTTTACATATTGTCCATAGCTTTCATATAGCTTATTTTTTACATTCTTCGAAAAATTGGTTCTTTTATCTACAAGTGTAAGAACTACTCCATCTATTTTTAAATTGGAATTGATTTGTTTATGAAGCTTATTAACAGTATTTAATAAATGTCCCATACCATTTGCAGCTAAATATTCTCCTTGAACTGGTATTATTACTTTATCACTACAAGCTAGTGCATTAATTGTTAGCATTCCTAAACTAGGCATACAATCAATTAAAATATAATCATAATTATTTCTTATATCCTTTATAGAGTTTTTAAGTGTAAATTCTCTATTATTTGCACTTACTAAAGACTCTTCCAATGCTGATAAGTCTAAATTAGCTGGAATTAAATCAATTCCTTCTTTATGATGAAGTATGCTATCTTGTGCATATACTTCATAATTATACATAGTCTTTGACATTAAAGTTCCAATAGTGTTTTGCAATTCATTTTGATTATAATATCCCATACAAGTAGTTAAGTCGCCTTGTGGATCACTATCTATAAGTAATACTTTTTTTCCTTGTTTACTAAGAGCTACACCTAAAGAAAAAGTGGTAGTTGTTTTACCAACTCCACCCTTTTGGTTTGCTATTGCTATAACTTTACTCATTTGCATTCTCCTGTTCTTTTTTTCTTTTTATTGATTGTTCTCTATAACTTACAAATTGGTCATATAAATCATGTTCTTTAACATCATCAACATATTCCTCTGCGTTTTCTACAAAATCTTCAATAGTATCATTTATGATAGTACATATTTCTTTATAGTTTGGTGCTTCATAAAGTTCTGCAAATATAAATGTGAGACTCTCTGAAATTTCATTTTCTATATCTACTAAATAATATAAGTTTTCATATACTGCTGGTATATCTTGTTTAAATGCATGTTTTATATCATCTGTTGATAAAATTTGATATAGCAAAGTATATAGACTGCTCTCTGAAATTTTTGCAAAATGTAATGAATTTCTTAACCTATCTTGTACATTTTTTATTTTTCTTATTTCATCTTCTGTTTTTTCTTCTTTTAAAATAAAATGACTTATTTCTGCCATATCTGGATCCATCCAGTTTTCATATTTAATACAGTCTTTAATTGTATTGATTAGCATTGCTTTTATTGTTTCGTGTAATGTTCTTTCATCTAGTCCTTCTAAAGCTCCTTGATTTAATAAGTCATCTTGAACTTCATACTTTTGTTCAAAATCATAAATTCTTTTTTTCATTTAATTTTACCTCCTTAATTTCATTTTTAGAGGCAATAAAAAAGAAGCTAACTTATTTCTAAATTAACTTCTTCTTGTTAGATATTATTTCAATAACTACATTTTTTATCTATTGATTCTTGTTTCTAATTTTAATCTATAAGTATATTATGACTCATATATTGGTTTGTATTATCAAAGTTTTGTACAAAAAGGAATAGGAGCATAATATAAAACAGCCAAATACCTATACTTTTACATATATCTGGTACTTAGCTGTCTTATAACTGCTAATATTCACTTATATTACTTTAGTATCTTTATATTTATATTCTTATATATAATCTTTTGTAATCACTTATATATTAATATTTTATGACATCTCAAAATCAATTTTTAGCCATTTTTATAATTAGTCTTTACAATTTTATATCCAATTAAATTTTATTGTTATTATCTAAAATTTATCTTTAAAAATTTCCAAAATCTCTAAAATGCTTGAAACTCTATAATTAGATATATTTTTAGGCAACAAACTATATGCCTATTTTTTAAAAACGCCTTAAAATCGATTCTCGTGCGTCGTTATTTTGGCACTTTTTCAGATTTTTAGATATTCTTAAATAATCATATTATAAGTTATAATTTTGTAATAAATTTAAAAAAATCTTCATAGTTCTAGGATAAATTATATATTTAGACAACAAGTTATATTGTTTATATATAAAAATTGTTTAAAATCCATTTTCGTGCGTTGATATTTTACAAATTTATAACTTCTAATATAAGTAATATCAATAATCTATAAACTTAATTCTTGATTTTCTACATAAACAGGTGTAGAAATTTGCATTTTATTTAATAAAAAATGTACTGCATCTATAAACTTTAAATGCTCCGATTCCATTATATATTCTATCGCATTTTTTCCACCTATTCCTTTAGAAAACCAATTCCATAATCCGTTTGACATTCTCAAACTATCATGTGTTTTTGTAGCATATTCATTGCTACTTATCTTTACTAATTCATACGGTTCATAGTTTCTAAAGTATGTTAGTAAATCCATTTGTTTTACTTTTTTTAATAGTTCTGGAGGAACATATTTCTTCATAAAGTCCACCTCCATTATTTAATTTTTATCTAGTATTTTTCATTTTTTCTAGCTTATTTTTTTCATAATTTTCTACAATTACATCTATTGTATTCTCCATAGGATATTGAACTGACTCACACAATTTACCACCTGAATTTCTCCAATCTTCGTAAAATTCTTCTAATAAATCACTTTGTTTTAATAGTGCTTTTAGTTCATCTAAATCAAAACTTCTTTCTTTTAGTTCTCCGATTATTCCATCCATTGCAGTTAATTTATAAGCATTTTCTATTATTTCATCTGGTGTTTTTTGTCTTAATTCATTTTCAAATTTTTTATATTCATTCTCTACTTTTTCAAATAGTTTTCCTTTTAATAGTTCCTCTTTTGAAATATTATCTTTAGGCATATCATTGTTAATTTCTGTTATCATTCTTTCTTTAGTTTTTTCTTCATTATTACTAAAAAAATATTTGTCTTTGTAGCTTGAATAATATATTTTGTTTTCAAAAAATCCCATCATTCTATCAAGTTCCATAACAATTCCACTAGCAAAATATTTGTTATCTATATTTTCATTGTCTGGATCATAATTTATACTTGGGATAGTATATTCTTTAAGAAATACATCATTATTATTAGATACTTGTTCTTTTAATTCTTGATATATTTTTCTAAAAATTTGTTCTGTTTTCATACTTGCTCCTTTCAAAATTTATCAATCTGTTAACTTAAATGAAAATTGAAACCTCAAACTCCTAGTGATATA
>CAOKEO010000038.1 GCA_948467495.1 uncultured Clostridium sp. | reverse complement strand
ACGGTGGTGTGAGAGGGGAAAAGCACATTAAGTGTTATCCTCTACTCGATTAAAAGCCGATAGGTCTGAATATTACAAAAAAACGAAACTTAACAGATAGAAAACTTGATTAAAAGAAGCAAATATGATAGAATCGCATATAATATTACAAAAAGTGGAACAGACTGAAAGGGATGGGGAAAAGGATGGATAAAATAAAAGAAACTTTTGCGTTACTGAAAATGTATGGGCAAGAACATATTATAAAGTTATTAAATCAATTAGAAGGAAAAGAAAAAGAAGAATTACTTGAACAAATCAATAAAATAGATTTTCATCAGATTATGGAACTTTATGACGATACCAAAAGGGAAATAGAAATTAAAGAAAATAAAATAGAAAATGTCAGTTATTTAGACAAAGCTAAGTTATCAAAAGAGCAAAGAGAAGAATTTGACCAATTAGGAGAAAAGGCAATTAAAAATCAGGAATATGCTGTAGTTACTATGGCAGGAGGGCAAGGAACAAGGCTTCGGACATAATGGACCAAAAGGAACCTTTAAATTAGATGTTTATGGAAAAGGAAAGTATTTGTTTGAAATATTAGCGGAAAATCTAAAAGAGGCAAACAAGACATATCAGGTAGTGATTCCTTGGTATATCATGACAAGTAAAGAGAATCATGATGAAACAGTAGCTTTTTTAGAAAAGAATAATTATTTTGGTTATAGTCGAAAAGATGTTATTCTATTTACACAAAGCGAATTACCATTAATAGATATAGAAGGAAAGCTTCTTATTAATAAAGAAAACAAAATAAAAGAAGCTTCAGACGGAAACGGAGGTACTTATTCTTCTTTGAGGAGAAGTGGATGTTTAGCTGACATGAAGGAAAAAGGAATCAAGTGGATATTTATTGGAGGAGTGGATAATGTACTTCTAAAAATGGTAGATGTAACATTATTAGGAATGGCCATAAGACAAGGCGTTCAGATTGCATCCAAATCAGTGGTAAAAGCAAATCCACATGAAAAAGTAGGTGTGTTTTGTAAAATGAATGGACGTCCAAAAGTAATTGAATACGCAGAACTTCCAGAAAAAATGGCAGAAGAAATAGATACCAGTGGTGAATTGAAATATGGAGAATCTCATATCATGTGTAATTTATACACGATTGAAGCCATCGAAAAGGTTAGCAAGGAACATTTGATGTACCATAGTGCTTTTAAGAAAAATTCCTACTTAGATGAGAATGGTAGAGAAATTATACCAGAAAAGGAGAATTCTTATAAATTTGAGTCTTTTATTTTTGATGCCTTTGAGTTTTTTGATGATATTGCTATATTACGTGGAAAAAGAGAGGATGATTTTGCACCAGTGAAAAATAAAGAAGGTGTGGATAGTCCCAAAACAGCAAAGGAACTGTACGAAAAATTTTGGAAGAGACAATAAAAGGTAAAACAATGGGGCACACATCTTTTATGTATAAGATGTTCTATCAACTATTACATGGTTTATTCGCATTTTAATAAAAAATAATAGATAACAACAAATTATAAATTCATAAAGAGCTGGTTATATGTGACAAAAATATGCTAAGAGAAATGTCCTCCAAGAGATAGAAAGGAAGAAAAAATGGAAGAATGTAAAGTTTGTAATTTGTATGATTTGAGTCAAACGATTGCAAGGGAGTTGTTAGAAAGTGTAACTTATCCTTGGGAAGCATTGAGTCAAATTAATGATTACATATTAAAAGTAGGAAATCAGTTAGATACTGAAAAATATGATAAGATAGGTGAAGATGTTTGGATTGCTAAAACTGCCAGAGTGATGCCATCTGCCTATATTCATGGACCTGCTATTATTGGAGAAAATGCACAGATACGTCATTGTGCTTTTATTCGTGGAAAAGTCATTGTAGGAAATGATGCTGTTGTAGGAAATTCTACAGAGTTAAAAAATGTTATTTTGTTTCATAAAGTGCAAGTTCCTCATTACAATTATGTAGGTGATTCTATCTTAGGCTATCAGGCACATATGGGGGCAGGTTCGATTACTTCTAATGTGAAATCAGATAAAAAATTAATTGTTGCGAAAAATGGAAAGGAACAAATACAAACAGGTCTTAAAAAATTTGGGGCGATGATTGGAGATAAGGTGGAAATCGGATGTAATAGTGTACTAAATCCAGGAACTGTGGTTGGTAAGAATTCAAATGTTTATCCATTGTCTTCTGTTAGAGGGGTGCTTCCTCCAAATAGCATTTATAAAAATCAAAATGAAATTGTGCACAAGATATAAGATTTTATATATATTTTATTCTATTTTTTCTTTATACTCCTAATATAAAAAACCAAACGGTTATAAGTACAATAAGTACACCGTTTGGTTTTTTTGTTTGCTACATTTGTTGATTTCCAGGAATAAAGTAATCAACCACACCATAGATTAAGGCACCAATAATGGCAGCCATCCAAGATATTGAATATCCTGCTACAAAAAATTGTGTGACATATAAAATAATAGCTGCTAATGCGAAACCTACAAATCCTTTACCAAAAGGACTAGCATGTAAGCCAGTAAATTTGATAACTAAATAATCAATTACAGTTAGGACCACTGCAGCTATTGCTAAAGCCCAAAAATTATTAATAGTAAATCCTGGTGTAAAAAATGCAGTAATAGCTAGCACTACCGCTGAAGCAACTAATCTACCAACTATTTGCCATGCAGTAGAAGCACCACCTTTTGCTTGATTTCCTTGAACTTCTGACATAAGTCTAACCTCCTTAGAATTAAAGTCCATTATGCGTTTTTTTCAAAGGATCTAAAATTAGTATTCTCAAAAAAAATTTATTTATTCAAAAAAAGCCGTATAAAAAAGTAAAAATTTGTAAAAAATAAATTAAAAGTCAAAAAACGAAGAGGTGTTTTTGTGTTAATTACATTTTTCAGAGCAATTCTTTTATATCTGATTGTTTTAATCGTAATGAGATTAATGGGAAAAAGAGAAATAGGACAGTTGCAGCCATTCGAGTTAGCAATTTCAATTATGATTGCAGACTTGGCTTCTATCCCAATGACAGAGTTAGGAATACCAATATCCAATGGAATTATTCCTATTTTAGGATTATTGGTAATGCATTTAATGATATCTATTATTAATATGAAAAGTATAAAAGGAAGAGAAATTATATGTGGAAAGCCAAGTATCTTAATTTATAGAGGAAAAATTGATGAAAAAGCATTACGAAAAGAAAGATTTACCATTAATGAATTAGAAGAAAGATTACGAGGAAATAATGTTGTCAATTTAGGTGATGTAGAATATGCCATATTAGAAACAAGTGGGCAAGTAACAGTGATACAAAAGCCAGAAAAGAGGACTACCATACCAGAAGATTTCCAAATTCAGCCAGAGTATGAAGGAATTCCTTATGATTTAGTAATAGATGGAAAAATCATGGAAAAAAATTTACAAGCTTTAGGGAAAAATTATGCTTGGCTAAAAAAACAAGTTGAAAAATTTAAAATGCAACCAGAAGAAGCTTTAGTTGTAACAATAGATGGAAAAGGACAAATTTTCTGTCAGAAAAAAGAAAGAGAATAGGAAAAAGGAGTTAGCAAAGTAATGTTAAAAGAAATAATTATATGTATAATTATTGTGATTTCTATTGTTTTTGGAAATAGTATGACACAGAATTATACCAAAGAATCTGTGAATAAATTGTGTAGTGAATTAATGTTATTAAGAGAGACCGTAAGTCAAGAAAATATGGAAGATGACAAGATAAAAAATGATGCTGAAAATGTTTATAAAGAGTGGGAAAAAAGGCATGAAAAATTAGCTTACTATATCGAACATGATGAGTTAGAAAAGGTTGAAACAGAATTGATTGGTATTAAAAGTGATTTAGAAACAGAGGATTACGAAGAGCTAATAATTGGTATTGATAAAAGTGTTTTTATTTTAGAACATATTGAAGATAAGTATGCTTTTAATTTGCAAAATGTTTTTTAGTAGAGATTAAGTAAATTCATTAGTATTTTTCTACAGTGAATGCAGCAGTGGACAAACAATAACTAAAAAATACAAAATAGAGGAAAAAAGCAAATTGCCAAAAGAGACGTTTCTTTTTTGGCAATTTGCTTTTCTATTTCTCACTTATTTCAGCATATTTTTTTAATTTTTCGTAAACTAAGTAATTAATTGTACCAGCTGGAAAATGTCCATCTTTTCCTTTTTTACCTGCTGGAACACCAGTTAAAACTTCAATTCCTTCTTCAATTGTGGAAACAGAGTAAATATGAAATTTCTTATTTTTAACAGCCTCTACGATTTCATCAGATAGTTGTAAATTATCAACATTTTGAACTGGTATCATAACACCGTGTGAACCATCTAGTCCTCTCATTTTGCAAATTTGGAAAAATCCTTCGATTTTTTCATTGACACCTCCGATTGGTTGTATTTGTCCTTTTTGATTAACAGAACCAGTAACAGCAATGGATTGATTGATTGGTATGCCAGATAGGCTAGATAATAAGCCATATAATTCAGTGCTAGAGGCACTATCACCATCTACACCATTGTATAATTGTTCAAAACAAATACTTGCTGTTAAGCATAAAGGAATATCTTGTGCAAACATTTCGCCTAAATAACCAGTTAAAATTAAGACTCCTTTTGAATGAGAAGGTCCAGAAATTTCAACTTCTCTTTCAATATTGACAATACCAGTTTTACCTGTGTACGTATTGACAGTAATCTTAGCAGGTTTTCCGAAGGTATAATCCCCAATGGTCATGACAGTTAAACCATTTAATTGTCCGACTTCAGAACCAGAGGTATCAATTAAAAGTGTATTTTCTTTTATCATTTCTAAATATTTACTATCATATTTTTTAATTCTTTCAATTCGTTCTTCTAAAGCCTTATCAATAAACTTGGAAGTTACTATTTTAGACTTTGAAAGTTTTGCCCAAGTAGCAGCTTCTCCTACTACCTGGGTTAAATCTCCAAATCGAGTAGAAAGTTTATGATGACTTCCTGCTAATTTGGAAGAGTATTCTACTAAACGAGCCATACCAGATTTATCAAGATGTGGCAATCCTTCGCTTTCACAAAAACTATGAACAATTTGTGATAGTTTTTCTAGATTTTCTGGACTAATCAAGGCATCATCTTCAAATTCTACTTTGATTTTGAATAATTTTTTAAAATCAGAATCCATGGCTAAAAGTGTTTGATAAATAGTGGCATTACCAATTATAATCACTTTTAAATTCAAAGGAATTGGTTCTGGTTTCAGTGATACTAATACCATAGAAGAACGTTGGTCAGTAGCATTTTCAATACTTAATTCTTTAACTCTTAATGCCTTTTTCAAAGCTTCATAACATAAGCTATTAGCAAGTAAATCTTTAGCTTGGAAAATAATGTAACCTCCGTTGGCGCGTTGTATAAGACCTGGTTTTAACATGGTATGGTCAGTTTTTAAAGCACCATAATAGTTTTCATATTCTAGTGAACCAAATATGTTGTGGTAAGAATAATTAGAATCCATAATTACTGGTGCACCTTCTAGATTAGAATTGTCAACAAATAAATTAACACGATAATTTAAACTAGGATCCGGTTTTTTTTGTACAGGACCTTGCTGCTGTTGAGGTTGTTTCTTATTCTCGTCTTCTAAGAAAATAGGTACATTTTTTAAGACATCTTGTTTTACATCATTTAAGAACTGATTGATTTTTTTATTTCGTTTATATTTTGATTTTAGAAAATTAATGTGAGCATTAACGGTTAGTAAAGCTACATTGGATTGCCATTCTGAAATCTTTTTGTCAGATTGACGCTCAATTTCTTTGATTTGATTAATAGCTTGCATAATTTCTTCTTGTACAAAAACAGATTTTTCTTCATATTCTTGCTTAATAGAAGCATCTAGTTTTTCGAATTCTTCTTCTTCAATGGCTTTACCGTCTACAACTGGCATCATATAAATTCCATTTTGAGCTGCTTTTACTTGGAAATTGTATTTAGAAGCAGCTTCATTTAGTTTTTCTAATAAAGCAGAACGCTTTACCTCAAATTCTTGCTTAATTAAAGCTTTTTCTTTTTCAAAGTCATCATTATTAAAGGTATTTTGAATGTCTTTTCGTATTTCTTTGATAAACCCATCCATGGAATCTCTAAATTCTTTTCCTTGACCAGCTGGTAGTTCAACAGCAATGGGTTCGTTTGGATTATTAAAATTATAAATATAACACCAATCAGAAGGAGTTTTCTTTTTAGGAGCTATTTTGTCTAGATAGTTTCTTGTGTACATAGTTTTACCAACTCCACTTGGTCCTTCTAAATATAGGTTATATCCTTTTACATCTACTTGTAATCCAAATTCTAATGCTTTAATTCCACGATCTTGCCCAATTCCAGATTGGATTGGTTCTAGCTCTTGTGTGGTTTTAAATTTGAATAAATTGGTGTTACAAGTCATTTTTAAATCAGTATAACTTAATTCGTTTTTGCTTTTCATTTGTATTCACATTCCTTCCTATGTATCTATCTTCTTCTAACATTTTCGTTAGTATATCCAATTTATGATTATTTTATATTAGTTGTATGGAAAAGTAAAGAGAAATTGACAAAAATATAGAAACTTTCTAATTGAAATACATCACCTCTGAATGCTACTAAGTTTTGTATATAAAATTAATAACTGTAAGTTGTAACATAAAACTGAATAAGTTGTTCAAATAACATAAAAACTATTGCAAAAAAATAGAATAAACTATATAATAAAAACAATTGTAACCAAAATTAAACTTGGGGAGGATGTTAAAAATATGAACAAAACGAAAAGAAAAATATTTGAAACATCAATGAAATTATTTGCCGAAAAAGGATATGATGCTACCAGCATTGAAGAAATAACAGCAACAGTAGGAGTGGCAAAAGGAACTTTATATTATCATTTTTCAAGTAAAGAAGAAATCTTTAATTTTTTAGTAGAAGAGGGGATTAAACTTTTACAAAATAGTGTTGATATAAAAACAGCTAAGTTTTCCAATTATATCGATAAAATTAAGGCAATTATCTTAATTCAAATAAAAATTGTATCAAAGTATGAAGATTTGATTACTATTTTACTAAGTCAATTTTGGGGACATGAGCAAAGACACCAAAAATGTCAAAAGCATATTTTAGAATATATCAGTCAAATAGAAGATATTGTAAAAGAAGGCATGGAAGTTGGGCAAATCAAGAAAGGAAATCCACAAGCGATTGCCTCTGAAATTTATGGTCTAATTTGTTCGAGTTTAGTGTATAAAACAAGAGAAAAGGAAAACACAGATATTATGAAATTGTATAAAGAATTTGAGAATACAGTGATAGAAGGGTTGAAGATAAAATGAGAGAGCCAATTCATAAAATAACAAAATATGAAAATTTGAAAGAAATGATGCAAAAGTCAGGAGAGAAATTCGGTAACAGACCAGCATATCGATATAAAACAGATATCCCAGGAGAATTTAGAGAAATTACGCATAAAGAATTTAGAGAAGATATCAATTGTCTCGGAACAGCTTTAGTGGATATGGGGCTAAAAGATAAAAGAATTGCAGTTATTTCAGAAAATAGATATGAATGGGGAATGGCTTATTTAGCCATTATGACAGGAACAGGAATTGTTGTACCATTGGATAAAGCTTTGCCACATAATGAAATAGAGAGTTTAATCATACGTTCAGAGGTAGAAGCTATTTTTTATGCAAAGGCTTATGATGATATTATGAATGAAATTAGGATGAAAAATAACACCAATGTAAAATATTTCATATCGATGGATTTAGAAAAAGAAGAAAAGGGTGTTTACAGTCAAACGGAATTAGTCAGTAGAGGTAAAAAATTATTAGAGGATGGAAATACAGAATTTATAAATGCCAAAATAGATAATGAAAAAATGGCAAGTATGTTATTTACATCAGGAACTACTGCTATGTCAAAAGCGGTTATGTTATCGCATAAAAATATATGTGCCAATATATTTGATATTGGTTCTACGATTGCCATAGACGAAACAAATGTATTTTTGTCTTTTTTACCATTACATCATACTTTTGAATGTACCGTAGGATTTTTATATCCTATGTCAAAAGGAGCATCTATAGCATTTTGTGAAGGAATTAGACATATCGCAGATAATATTAAAGAATTTAAAATAACAACTATGATTTCGGTTCCGATTCTTTTTGAAACAATGTATAAAAAAGTAATGAAATCAATTGAGAAAAAGGGTAAATTAGCAACTGTGCAAAAAGGAATTAAAATAAGTCAGTTTTTATTGAGATTTGGGATTGATATTAGAAAGAAATTATTTAAAGAAATACATGATAATTTAGGAGGAAAAGTGCAATTATTTGTTGCAGGAGGAGCAGCTTTAGACCCAGAGACAGAAAAGGGATTTAACCAGTTAGGATTTAAGATGTATCAAGGTTATGGATTGACAGAAACTTCACCAGTCATTAGCGCAGAAGATGATAAATATAGAAGGTTAGGTTCCATTGGAAAAGCCTTTCCAAGCTTAGAGGCAAAAGTAGTAGATCAAAATGAAGAAGGAATTGGAGAATTAGTGGTAAAAGGACCATCTGTTATGATAGGATATTATCATAATGAAGAAGCTACTAAAGAAGCAATGGATGAAGAAGGATGGTTACATACAGGGGACTTAGCTAAAATTGATAAAGATGGCTATATCTTCATTTCTGGAAGAAAAAAATTTGTGATTGTTTTGAAAAATGGAAAAAATATTTATCCAGAAGAATTAGAAACGTTACTAAATAAAATAGAAGGAATTAAAGAAAGTTTTGTCTACGGAAAACCAGAAGACGATGGAGACTATAAAATTTGTGCTAAAATTGTATATGACAAAGAACTAGTAGAAGAAATATATGGTACATCAGAAAAAGAAAAATTAAAAGAAAAGATTTGGCAAGAAGTAAAAAAAGTAAATAAGACGATGCCAGCATATAAATATGTTAGAGAAATTACAATTACAGACGAAGATTTAATAAAAACCACAACACAAAAAATCAAAAGATTTGAAGAAATTAAGACAGTCGTAGGCGAAGCATAAGCAAGCCGTACGACTGTCTTATGCAATCGAACAACTTACGGAAGCAGGAATAGGTAAATGTCGAAATTTAAGATGATTTGTAACATTCTTGTAATATTCGTGTAACCAAAAATTAAAAAAAAAAATAGATAAAATCTCTTGTAGTTTTTTGTTAGTTCATGTATAATAATAGATGTAAAAGATAAAAAGCAACCATGCGTAAGATAAAAGGAGGTACATTACAATGTCAAGATTTAGATCAAGATCAGGCATAGTAAATGTGAGAATGGTTATCACAGAAGAAAAGATGTTATCTAATATAGATAAAATACAAAAATTGATTAATCCAAAGAGTAAGAAACAAATTGTACAATTAGAAGATGATTCTTATTTTAAAGATTTAATTGAATCAATAAAAGCCTATTTAATAGAATATCCTAAAAAGAAGAACTTTCCAGCAAGCGTATATAAGGCAGCTTATGGTTTAGTAGAATTTGCAACCAATCAATTTGAAGAAAACACCAAAAAAATAGAAGAGTTAATTAGACAAAGAGAGCAAAATATTGCTTTAGCAGGACAATTAAAAGAACTATTAGAAGTAACACAAAATAAAGAAAAAGATTGGAAAGAACAAATAAGAAGAGCAGAAAATGTCTTTTCAGAAGATATTATAGAGACATTAATCATTGTAGCAAAGTCAAAGGGAGAAGAAACAGAAAATTATCAAGATGCCGTTAAATTGTTGAATGCTAGAATTAATAACTTAGAGACAAATTTACATATTGAAATTGATATGGAAAGAATAGAAGATAGATCAAAAGCTTTAAGTTATATAGGAATTGAAATAGCAGATGCTTTAAAATCAATTCCAACACCAATCGAAGAACTACAACCAGAGCCAGAAGTAAATGTAGTAGCAGAGCCTGTACAAGCAGTAGTAGAACAACAACAGCAACAACAGTATGTTGAAGATACGACATTTGAAGCCAAACCAAGCTTATGGCAAAGAGTTAAAAACAGTAAGTTTGTAAGAGCAATTAAAGCTATTACTAGAATTAGAATTGTATTGGATTATTCAGATGCTCTTCCAGAGGGTAGAGGAGAAAATCGTTATTAAAATAAAAAAAGTTGTGTACATCTACACAACTTTTTTATAGGATACGAAAGTTTTCCGAATTTTTGTGTTATTTTTAAGGAGATTCAAGTGAGTTACAAGAGTCTAGTTGAGAAGTTTGGCTAATTTTTTGCTGGTTTTCTTTTTGACTATTTTCATAAAAATTTCTAGCTATTTCTTCGTTCTTACCATCTGCATGCATTCTCTTATTAAATGCTCTTCTATCAGGAGATAAATTCTTTTTATTGGCTATTTTTCCTATCGCTTTAGCTCCATTTTTTTGTTCTGATTTTATCAATCTTTGGAATTTCCATTTTTGTATTCTAAATAAATTTTTTAAATTATATAATAGTTCAAATGGAAAAGGTTTTTTATTATAAATACTTTTAATATACTCTTGATGAGCTTGTTTCATATCATCTATTATTCCAGAATCTGCGGTTTGAGCTTCTTTGCTTTGAGTATTTGAATGTTCAGTATCTGAATTTTGAGCATTTCTACTTTTGGCATCTTTTATTTTGCTAGTGCTTTCGCTTTTGGAAATATTATTGTCTCTACTAGAATAATAGTCTGTAAGGTTATGAGTGTTTTCTAAAACATCGATGGTTTTGTAATAATTCATATTTGTACGAGTATTTTTTAAATCATCGCTTATTTCACAAGAGTGTATAATGGTACGAGTTTTGTTTAAATCATCAACTATTTCATAAGATGTATTTTTTAAGGTTTGCGAAGCTTCTAGTTTTTTTCTATCCTCAGATTTGTTTAATTTAATTTTGCGTGATGCTTTTGCTGAGATTTTACTCAATTCAAGATTAGTTCCTTCCTTTACTTTTTCGTCGGTCTCTTCTGGTGATAAATTACATTTATGTTTTTCTTTTTGTGTGTCTTGTAAAAAACTTTCTTGTCTATATATTTTTTGCATTTCTTCTCCCTTCAAATAGTTAGTTGTTTTATAAACTCATACTATTATAACATATTTTTTATATATTTTTCAAGATTTTAAGTGATTTTGTCATAAAAATAGGTAACGATTCAGAGGTCTTGTTTTTTGGAGATAAAAGTTTCTCTATTTTTTTAATTAGTGCTACCTTTAAATAAATAGTAACAAATAAATTCATAGCAAGTAAAGATTGACATGTTATGTTAATAGATGTATAATACAAATATGTTACTGTAAACGGATTCTTTTTGTATTTTTTAAAGGGAATCAAAAGAAATTAAATGACACATTAAAAGCAAAAGGAGGAAAATTATGGCAGAAGAAATGAAAAAAGCAGAAACGCTACAGGGGAAAGAAAAGGAGGAATGCAAAAGCCCAGAAGAGAATTCTTCAAAAGATTTAGCACTAATAATTGGAAAACGGCTGAAGATGGTGTGTAATTATGTGTATGTTAATATAATAGTAGTAATACTAGCATGTGCAGTGGTAGTAGGGGTTTGGTTAGCTAATCGGTTAGAGAGAAAAAAGTTTACAGAACGTATAGAGGAGCTGTTTTACAAAACGTATGACATTGGTAACCAGGTTGATATTAAAAGTAGCAACGACGAGACCATTTATGAGACAGATGAAGCTTTTTTAGATAAGCTATTTCCAACAGATGGATTTTTATACAAACCAAAACGTGATGATGTATTTTTCTATTTGGATGTGAAATGTACGAAAAGGCTAAAGAATGTAAAATTAATTTCCATCTGCTCAGGCGCATATGATGCAGTATCAGTGTATTATGATAATGAACTAACATACGTTTATCGTATGAGTAACAAGAAGATTTGTTATTCTAAACAAAACATCTGTATTAAAGACTGTATAAAATGTAATTGATGTCATTTATCCCACGTGAATGGATGTTCACGTGGGAGTTTCATTTGCTGAAACTTGATTGTCAATCATTTTACAAACTTTAAATAATATATCAAAATCCTTGTATATGGCTATTCTTCTTATTCTTATTGTTTTTTATCATTTTTCTATGCTTAACTTGAAACCAATAAAACCTATACAAAACTATGTGGTGGGTAACAAAAGGGTAACAAATTATATTTGGTATATCTAATAATTTTTCCATTTTTTATAAGATTCCCAAAATGCATCTATTATTTCAAAATCTTTCTCTAACATTTTATATGCAGTATTAGTTTTTAATTTTGTTTTAAATCTCTTTTGGACATTTATAGTATCTTCTACTGATTGCTCCCATTCTTTATTTCTACATTTTGCATTACAAATTATTTCTCTAATCAAACCGTAACAACTAAGTACTTCTATTGCATCTGCATCATAAACTATTTTACTTTCTAATAAAGAATTATCATTAATATATTCTGGTCTACATTTAACAATTTCATATAATTTAATCTTTGTTTCCTTTACAAATTATTGTTATTACTTTCAGTATTATATGCCAAACATTTTTCTTCTAATAGTTTAAAATTACAAGCAATTGTTTTAAGAAAGTTATTTTTGTGTTTTGTTACAGCAATATACATTTTATTTGCTCTTTTATATATTTCTTTTTTATTAGAGTTTATGTATCTATATTCTGCTGATATTAAATCTTTATATTTTTTATCACTCTTATTATATTCTAGTAATGATGTTACTTTTATATATTTCGGGACTGGTATCATAGCGGAAAACTTTATAATCGCTAAAGGATTGCTTCTTCTATCATAAACAAAAAAGAAACTTGGATTATTTTTATATTTTTGATAATGTTTTTTATATGAATATAAAGGCACAAAATATTCATAGTTTTCTATTTTTAATACAATCCCTAAATACGGTCTACTATGTCCTACTTCATCTTTATTATAACTTACATGATTTTCAAATTCAGTTAAATATTTAATATAATTTTTATCAACTGTATAAAACAATAATTCTTCCATTTTTCCTCATTTCCTAATTAAAACATAAGGAGTACACTCTTTCAAATGTACCCCCTATTTTAAAACTGCTTATTTATAAGGCTTAAGCATTACCTAATTTTAAATCAGTCATTCATAAGGCTTGAACTTTACCTAATTTTAAATCGTTCTCTTTTTAGGTAAGAACTTCCTATTAGTAATCTAAATAGATTACTCTTTTAGTATATTAATTATACTATTTTTTATACCTTATGTCAATAAAATTCATAATTTTTTGCAAAATTGTAAAACCTATTACGACTTATTCGGTGGGTAACAAAAGGGTAACAATACGATAGTTCCAATCCTCGAAAGTGCTGGTATTACTGCATTGTTATTTCAAATATTTACTCCTGCTAGTATTATAGATGTCATTTATTCCACGTGAATGCATGTTCATGTAGGAGTTTCATTTGCTGAAATTTGATTGTCAATCATTTTTGAAAATGTCCCAAAAATTTTTAAACATTAGCACTAATTAAAATTAAAAATTAGTGCTAATTTTTAATTTAAGAAACCATTTCAAAACGATGTTGTTGTTTTTCAATAAAATTATCAAACATTTTTCTCTTCCAAGGATGATCCATTCTTGGAATATATACTTTTTTAGGTTTAACTTCTCTTATTTCATCAAAATTCTCCGATAAAGCTTGTATTTCTGGAATTTCTTCTAAAGTAAATATATTATCATCAACAGTAGCATAAAGTTTATTATCGAACGATTTGATAACAATACAAGTAGTTCCATGATTGAAGTAGATAGGACTTCCAACTTTATTTACAAGTCTATAATATTTGTTTTTGAATTTTATAGAATGTCCCTTGTCAATTATTCTTTTAGTCAAAATGGCTAAAATTAAATTAATTTTTTTCTCATCTGGTTGCTTTTCAAAGATAGATTTGTTATGATTAATACACAAACCAAATTGTTCATTGAATTTAGTAATGTATTGTTTTAAGAAGTTATTGGCATCGTTGATATTAGTAATGCCAGCAAGTCTTAATTCAACAATTAATCTCATTTGAAGGGTCTGGAATACTCTTTCAACACGAGGTTTAAATTCAGGAACAGAACTAGTTTCGATTTCTATGCCTAATTGGGAACAGGCATAGGAGAATTGGGTAAAGGTATCTTCTTCTAGTAGAGAAGAGCCTTTTCTTTTATATTCAAAAACAGTTCTTTTGTCTGTCTTAAATTTATAAGGTATTCCATATTTTGTAAGAATTTGTTTAGTTACATGATAGTAACCAGTTAGAGTTTCTTCCTTATCGAAGTATCCGCCAACAATATTTCCTGTTGAATCGTCTAAAGCAATATGAAGATGAGAATAAGAATTGCCAAACCAAATATGTTTACAGGCATCCATCTGTATTTCTTCACCAAAGTATTGGCACCTAGGCTGTCTAGGATGAGCATTTTGGATAGCAACAATATTAGCTTGAATATTAGCTTTTTCAGTTTTATTTTTAGCTTTTTGTTGCATAGCAAGAAGTTCTTTTTTCAATCTTTTTCTAGTAGATTTTTGGGTTCTAGGAGATAAAATATATTCTTTAGTGAGTAAAACTCTAACCTCATCAACAGAGAGACAAATATTTTCTCTAGTAGCCAAAAGTTCAGAAAATAAGGTAAAAGTGCAATCCCAATATTTAGATAAATATAAATCGATAATATAACCTTTAAATTCATCCGTTAAAGCATGTTTAGGTTTTCGATTTCGATTACCATGTAAGAAATATTCTTTACCTTTTTCTTTATAGCCAGCAATCATGCGATTAATATGTCTAACCGTGCAATCTAATTTAGTAGCAGCTCTTTTTTTGTTTCCATTTGTTTCTACTAATTTTTTAATAGTTTTGTATTTGTATTCTTCTTTCATTTTTAACTTAACCTTTCTCATCAGTACCTCCAATAAAATTATAATAAGTTTATTATATATTTTTTTATTGAAAGTATCTATAAAAAATTTTTCTAGGTTGGGACATTTTCTCAAATGATTTATTAAGACATTATCACAAATGAATCAGATGGGAGTTTCATTTGCTGAAATTTGATTTGACTTTTAGGGAGAAATATAGTATAATGCAAACTAGAAATTAGCAACAAAAGTAAGTTGCTAGAAAAGAGATTTTATTATTAAGTAGAAATTTTGTATGAAAAGAGAAAATAATGTAAATAATAATAAGGAACGGATTTATAAAAGTTTAGATTATGTAAGCTAAGAGAGAAAGAGCTGCATAATAGAATAAACTTTCATATTAATATGGGGAAAATAAATTAGGTTCATTAGTTTGTTATATTACAAACTATTTTTGACGTTATCAAAAATACATAGAAAGGGAATATTTAAAATTAATAAAATCAAAAAAAGAGGAAAAGAGAGGAGAAATTATGGCAGAAGAAAAAACAGAAAGTAAGCAAAAGAGAAGTTATGAAAAGAAAGAGAGACCAGTCAAAAGAAATTATCGAGAAGAAAGAAAAACAGCAAGAACTAAAAATCAAGAGGAAGGAAAAAAGACACGACCATATCAAAAAAGAAATACCAATCATATGAAAAGTGAAAAGGTAAGAGTAGTTTCCACACCAAAAGGAGAAAATGTGGAAACAATAGATGAAAAACCTCTTGTTGAGAGAAAGAGAAGAACCTCTACAAGAACAAGAAAAGCTACTAAAAATAATTCTATTTTTAAAGCATCCAAACTAAAAATAATTCCATTAGGAGGTTTGCATGAAGTAGGAAAGAATATTACCGTTTTTGAATTTGAAAATGAAATGATTGTAGTAGATTGTGGATTATCTTTTCCAGAAGATGATATGTTAGGAGTCGATTTAGTCATACCAGATATCACTTATCTAGAAAAGAATGTAGATAAAATCAAGGGATTGATTATTACACATGGTCATGAAGATCATATTGGAAGTGTGCCATATTTATTAAAGAAAATTAATATCCCAATTTATGCCCCAAGACTAGCAGCAGGATTGATTAGAAATAAATTGGAAGAACACAAATTATTAAGAAGTACAAAATTAATAGAAGTGATGCAAGGTGAGACTATAAATTTAGGAAAAAACTTTAAAGTAGAATTTATTAGAAGTTCACATAGTATTCCAGATTCTGTTATGTTGGCGATTACCACACCAGCTGGAACCATTTTACACACAGGTGATTTTAAAGTGGATTATACGCCAATAGATGGAAAAACGATGGACTTTGGAAGAATAGCTGAAATTGGAAATCAGGGGATTTTGGCTTTGATGTCAGATAGTACCAATGCTGAAAGAAAAGGATTTACCATGTCAGAAAGTTCGATTGGAGAAGTGTTTGACAAGTTATTTTTGCATTGTACCAAAAGGATTGTAGTTGCTACTTTTGCCTCTAATGTGCATAGAGTACAGCAAATTGTAAATTCGGCAATCAAATATAATCGTAAAATTGCTGTATGTGGTAGAAGCATGATTAATATGATAGAAACAGCAAAAGACTTAGGCTATATTGAATGCCCAGATAATATATTTATTGATATTGATATGATGAATCATTACACAGATGAGCAATTAGTAATTATTACAACAGGAAGTCAAGGAGAACCGATGTCAGCTTTAACGAGAATGGCGGCAGGTGACCATAGAAAAGTGAAAATAACGCCAAATGATTTAGTTATTATTTCAGCGACTCCAATACCAGGAAATGAAAAATTTGTATCCAAAGTAATTGATGATTTAATGCAAATAGGAGCAGAAGTCGTATATAGTTCTTTGGAAACCATACATGTTTCTGGACATGCCTGCCAGGAAGAACAAAAATTGATATTAGCTTTAACCAAACCAAAATATTTCATACCAGTGCATGGTGAATATAGACAATTGATTGCACATAGTGAAACAGCACAAAGTATGGGGATTGATAAAGAAAACATTATCATGATGTCAAATGGTAGAATATTAGAAATTAATCAAGATAATGCTACCTTAACTGGTTCTGTTCCAAGTGGCAGAATTTTAGTAGATGGATTAGGAGTTGGAGATGTGGGAAGCATTGTATTAAGAGACCGTCAACATTTATCGCAAGATGGATTGATTGTTATTGTATTAACGATGGATTCATCAACTGGAGAAGTTGTGGCAGGTCCTGATGTTATTTCAAGAGGATTTGTTTATGTAAGAGAATCAGAGAATTTGATGGATGATGTGAAATCTGTTGTGAGACATGAGATAAAGAAATGTGAAGAAAGAGGCATTACGGATTGGGCAACGATTAAGTCTACAACGAGAGAGAATTTGAGAGACTATATTTTTATGAAGACGAAAAGAAATCCAATGATAATTCCGATTATTATGGAAGTTTAAGAATGGATAGTCGAGAAGAATTATCATAGCCAAAGGCTTATTAAGAAAAGATGGAAATACGCAAGGGGAAGATAGAGAAGAAGAAAGATAGGAGAGAAACAGAGATGGATTACAAAGATTTAGCTAATTTGATATTTCCAGATGTTAAGGAAATAACGTATTATGAAGAAAAATATCCAGAAAGAAATTTAAAAGAAGGAGCAATGGTAACAAGATTTGCTCCTAGTCCAACTGGATTTGTACATATTGGAGGATTGTATCAATCCTTAATTGCTAGAAAATTAACAGCTCAAACAGAAGGAGTATTTTTCTTAAGAGTAGAAGATACTGATCAAAAAAGAGAAGTAGAAAATGGAATTACTGGAATTGTAAATGCACTAAAAGATTTTGTCATTGTACCAGATGAAGGGATGATTTCACAAAGCGAAGAAAAAGGAAATTATGGACCATATAAACAATCTCTAAGAAAAGAAATTTATCAAGCTTATGCCAAATATTTGATAGAACAAGGAAAAGCGTATCCATGTTTTTGTTCTCCAGAAGAAATAGAAGGTATTAGAAGCAAACAAGAAGCTGCTAAAATTAGACCTGGTTATTATGGGGTATGGGCTAAATGTAGAAATCATACTGTAGAAGAAATGGCAGAAAAAATAAAGAATGGTGACAGCTATATCATTCGTTTTAAATCACCAGGAAGAGAAGATAGAAAAATCAAACATCATGATGTAATTAAAGGAAATGTAGATTTTCCAGAAAATGACCAAGATATTGTTATTATCAAAGCAGATGGATTACCAACTTATCATTTTGCACATAGTATTGATGACCATCTAATGAGAACAACTCATGTGATTCGTGGGGATGAGTGGTTATCTTCTGTTCCATTGCATTTACAATTGTTTCATGAGTTAGGATTCAAAGCACCTAAATATGCTCATATTGCACCAATTATGAAAAATGATAATGGCAATAAGAGAAAACTAAGCAAAAGAAAAGATGCAGAAGCTGCTGTTAGTTATTATGAAGAAGAGGGAATTCCAGCACAGGCAGTGAAGGAATATTTATTAAATATTGCCAATTCTAGTTTTGAAAATTGGAGAAGAGCTAATCCAGATAAAGCAATGGAAGAATTCGAACTTCAATTAAATAAGATGAGTGTGAGTGGTGCTTTATTTGATATGGTAAAATTACTAGATGTCGGCAAGACCGTTATTTCAAGAATGACAGCAGAAAAGGTATATCAAGAGGCATTGAATTGGGCCCAAAAACATGATGAAGAATTGACTAAAATGTTGGAAGATAAAGAATATGCTTTAAAGGTATTTGGCATTGAAAGGGGCAATAAAAAACCAAGAAAAGATATTTCAAAGTGGTCAGAAGTAAAACAAAATATAGAATATATGTATGACGAAAAATTCTTTGCTAAACCACAAGAATATCCTTATCAAGTTATTAAGGATAAGGAAGATATTAAAAAGATTTTAACTTTATATCTTGAGAAATATTATGATGATTCTTATGACAAACAGACATGGTTTGATAATATTAAGGAATTAGCAGGAGAAATGGGATATGCCAAAGAAGTGAAAGAATTTAAGGCAAATCCAGACCAATATAAAGCTCATGTGGGAGATGTTAGTACTGTTCTAAGAGTTGCTTTAACAGGTAGAACGAATACACCAGATATGTATGAAATTATGCAAATTTTAGGGAAAGATAGAATTACTAAAAGATTTGAATTAGCGATGAAATGAGACAAGGGGGATAAGAGGCAGGTTTGATTTCTCTCATAAATTAGTAATTAAATGTTGGAAGATGAAAATGATAAAAAATATGAGACAAATGAAATCTGTTTCTTCTCTTTCAGAAAGGAAAGTTATGGATTATAATTTGGGAGATGTGGTACGAACAAAAAAACAACATCCTTGTGGTAGTAAATTATGGGAGATTACAAGGATTGGTGTTGATTTTAAATTGAAATGTCAAGGCTGTGGTCATGTAGTAATGCTACCAAGAGAGAAGGCTTTGAAAGTAATTACAAAAAAAATGAACCCCAGAGCCATATAGTATGCACTCTGGGGTTCAAACTATGTGCGACAGGCATGTCGTTTAGCTAATCGGTGAAAGTCCGTATTGGAGGTAT
>CAOKEO010000037.1 GCA_948467495.1 uncultured Clostridium sp. | reverse complement strand
TTTTATTTTAACATGTCCTTATCTTTTCTGTCTAATTTAGTATAACCGATTCAGAACAAAATTTGGACTAAATGGTGCTATTAAATCTGGTCATTTACCTGGAATTGTACCATTAGGCTATAAAAAAGATAACAATAAGAAAACTGTAATTGATGAAACTACAAAAGATATTGTAGTAAGAATATTTAATATGTATCTTGAGGGAAAAAGCTATCAGCAAATAAGCAATACATTAAATAAAGAAAAGGTTTTATACCCTAAACATTGGAAAGATACAACCATTATGAAAATGATAGATAATAAAGTTTATATGGGAGATTATGAAAAAGGAAAATCAAACACTAAAGATACTTTAGTTTATATGAATGTAGTAGAGCCTATTATAAGTCGTGCTATGTGGAACGAAGCACAATACCAAAAAGAGAAAAATCAAAGAAGTTATACAAGAGATAGAGTTTATATATTTTTTCAAAAACTAAAATGTCCTAAATGTAATAGAATAATGAAATGCAAAGGCTCTGGAGGAACAAAGAAAAAATATATGTATTATACTTGTGAATATTGCAAGACCTATTACAGAGAAGATAAAATTGAAGAATGTTTGCAAAGATTTATTCTTGAGTTAGTCGAATATGATATGGCAGTTAAGAAATATTTTTTGCCGATACTAGCTGACAAAAAAGAAACAAAAACAGAAAAACTAGACCAAGAAATTGACACATTACAAAAGCAAAAAGAAAGAATAAAAAAGGCTTATGTAAGTGGTATAGTAGAAATGGAAGATTTTTCTGAAGATTACAAAATGATTGAAGAAAAAATCAATATTTTAGAAACAAAAAAATATGAAAAACTTAATACAAATAGTTTATCATTTACACCACAACAGCTAATGGCTAATAGAGACATTGAAAGAGAAAAATTAATAAGAGATAACAAATTAAATGAAACTTTAAAGCAAGAGTGGAACAAAAAATCTAAAGAAGAAAAGCAAGAATTTATTTCAAAATTTATTGAATCAATGACATTATTGAAGAACAAAAATGGAGAATTTTACATTGATAAAATAAATTTTAGAAGTAGTTATATTGAACAACTAACAAAGTTTTTTGCATTAGGAATAGCAGATATTTATGTACCTGTCGAAGTTAATGAAGAGGAAAAAGAAATTAGGACAAGTGTAAATATAAATCAAGAACAATTAGATGATTATATGCAAAGATTAAATAAAGAATTTGAAATAGAATTTTATGAATTATTTTCAAAAAATGTGAATGAAAATGAAGAAGAAATTGAAATAAAATTGAATAGAGAAAAACAAAAATTGATTAGATTAGTTGCTGTAAAAGATAACAAAACTTTTTCAAAATCAAAGAAAGAAAATTATAAAATAGGTGCAGTAATTAGTAATCAAAAATGAAAAAGTTAGAGGAAAAATTTAAGCTAAAAATGATTTTTGTACCCCCATACACTTCCTAACAAGCACTGAATTTTTCCTCCCTAGTCAAAATTCGTATTTTGGGACTAAGTCCCAAGCCCTGTATAAAATAGTTACAAACTATTTTGTAAATTTAATGAAAAAATGGAAAAATTATGATATACTTAAATTCGTCAGACAGTGTCTGACGAATTTAAAAGAATGATAAAATTTAAGTTAATGTTTTAATCAATTAGATATAAAATAGATTAAAATGTATTTATGTCACAGTAAAGAAGGATAGTATAAAAAGGAAGTATAAATATATGAGTGAAAACAGTAGAAATAGTTTTTTAAATAGCATAAGGTATCCAATAGAAAGGAAATTTTTAAATCAAGAATTAATAAAAATCCATATACAAGAAAAACAAAATCAAGGATTTACTGACAAGAAATATGATACTTTTTTTGATGGAAAAGTATTACAAATATGTTTCTTTAGTAAGGGATGTGGATGTAGTAAAAATGGAAGTTGTATAATATGCGATTATGGAAAAACTAGAAAAGAAAATTTAACAAAAACAGATATAACAGAAATTATGAACGAAATATTTGAAAGCCTAGACAGAATGCCAAATGTAGTATTATTAAATAGTCTTGGTAGTGTTTTAGATACACAAGAAATGCCAATGGAAAACATTATAGTGATATTAGATAAATTATCAGAGATAAGTGCAAACGTAATAATATTTGAAACACATTATTTAACTATAAATCCTTCAATTTTAGAAGTAATAAAACAAAAATTAAAAGATAAAGAAGTAGTAATTGAATTAGGACTAGAGAGTTCTAATAGAGAAGTTAGAGAAAATTGTTTAAATAAATACATAGATAATGCGGAATTTGTAAAAAGAGTTAATCTAATAAAATCTTTTGGATTTGGAGCAGAAGCTAATGTTATTTTTGGAGCTCCATTTTTAACTACAGAAGAACAAATAAGAGATACAATACAAAGTATTGAATGGTGTTTTGAAAATAGTATTGATAAAGTAAATTTATTTCCAATTAATATAAAACCATATACTTTATTGTATAAGTTATATGAAGAAGGAAAATATTCTCCAGTTTCACACAGTAATTTCATTGAGGTCTTAAAAAAAGTACCTAAAGAGTATATTCACAAATTATATTTATGTTGGTATGGAAATAGAGAAATAAAATATGACACAAAAAGAACAGTATTACCTAAGTGTGAAAAAGATGAATATTCTAAACTAATGGATTTTTATCAAAGATTTAATATCAATAAGGATCCAGAAGAACGAATAAAATTACTAGAAAGTACAAATCAATTCAAATTAGAAAAACAACAAGAATTTTAACAGTACTACTAATAATGGTTATAAAAGGCGACTAATTAGAAAATGTATAGTTGCCATTTTTTATTTAAATTTATAAATAAAATTATAAAAATAGTTGATAAAAGAACAAAAGTTTGATACAATATGTAAAATGCAAGGAGTGATTATTATATGAAACAGGCTTATATAAATTGTTTGAAAAAATTAAGAGAATTTAGAAAAAATCTAAAACTAAATAAAGATATAAAAAGAGGAAAACTATATTTTACTTGGATTAAAGATAAAACAGAAAAAATAGAAAATGAAAAAGATGAAGAATTTATATATAACAATATGATTCAATATACATTAAAGAATTACAAAATTGATAAGTATACTTATGAAAGATTAGATAAGAAATTAAAAAATATAGTAAATGACAATTATATACTAAAGAATAACAACTATATATTTAATAATATAAATATTTCTAAAAGTGATATTCTATTATTGGCGAAAAAAATATTATTTAAACGAGGAAATGTGGTATGGATAGATTTTGGCTTTAATATAGGTAATGAATTTGGAGGAATGCATCCTGCCATAATATTGAAAAATTTTAATAATGAATTGTTTGTTTTACCAGTATCTTCTAAAATACCTAAAGAATATATAAAAATAGAACAAGAATATAAAAATGGAAAAATTACATTTGAAGAATGTGAAAAGAAAAAAAGTAAGATTACAGAAATAATACAAATAGATAGTATATATAGATTTAAAAATATGATTAGATGGGCTAATATTACAAGAATGAAAAAAGTAAGTATATTAAGATTAAATTTTAATGGTACTATCGGTAAAATTGATGGAAAATATTTGAGTTTAATCAATGAAAAAATAGGTTTAGAATTTTTTGAATAAAACATTGACTTAATGCGTAAAATATAGTATCATAGTATTATGGAAAGTAATCAATTAAGATTGCTGTGGGAGGAACGAAAGTTCCAGTAATTGCTATGGGAGGCGACTAGTTAGAAATAATTAGTTGCCAGTTTTTTTATTTTATGCTATACTAATTTCAACAGTTGATGAGTCAATTATTTTTTTGAGCTAAATGTGGGAGGAACACTATGAGAAACAGGCGATTTTTTTGCAAATAACCTCCTAAAACGCTCCAAATTATATTAAAACATTAAAATTTATGAAAAGTTATAAATAGTTAAAAAGCTTTAAAATACTATATTTTAGGCTTTTATTTTTTCGTACCTTTTTATAAAAATTTATAGAAATGCTTTAAAAGTTGATAAAATTACGTTGAAATCACATTGAAAAGTTTAACTGTGTTCTCCAAAAGGTACAAAAGTTGCAAATGTTATTAAATCTTCTTTTTGGCAGGATTTTTCAGTTATCAATTCCTAAAATTTTGTAAAATATGACTGTAAGTTTCTTCAATTTGCCTTGTATTAGTATGACCTACCCAAGAAGTAATAACCATAGGATTATTCTCATTTCAATTAATCTTGTAATTGCTGTATATCTTGTTATGTGAAATGACAACCTGACAAAAGATAAAATAAACTTTTTTGATACAAAAAAAGTTAAGAAAAAATATAGTAAAGAAAATATAATTTTAGTAGGAGGAAAAGGAGAATGGAATTTTCAGAGTTAATACAAAAAAGGCTTACCACATTAAAATATACTAATAGAAAAGTAAGTAATGAAGACATAAATAAAATTATAGATAGTGCAATTGTTGCACCATCTGCTAAAAATAGACAACCATGGAGATTTTACATTTTGACAGATAAACAAAAGAATTATATTGCAGACGAAATGGAAGCATGGATTAATAATACAGGTTTAGTAACTACAATAAAAAGAAGTGCTGATTTGATAAGAAATGTAGGAAATTGTATTTTAATTTATACTAATAAGTGGGACTTCAATCATATAAATCGAACAAAAGAAACCCAAAAATTATTAAATGGACAAGATATTGAAAACATGGTGGTCATGCATGATTATTATTTTGATAGAATAAAGGCAGATACATTATCTGTTGGGGCAGCTGTAGAACATATGATATTAAAGGCAACAGAACTGGGAATTGATACAACTTGGCTTTGTGATGTATTATTTATAGATGACATCATAAACCGTTATTTAGGATTAGAAGATAAAGAACTTATTTGTGGTGTTGCTTTTGGATATAGAAGTAAAAATCCTGTTAGGAAGGGAAGATATAAAAAAGAATTTTTAGTGATAGGTAAAAAGAATGAAAAATAATTACAATTTTGGCTGAATAAATAAAAATTCTTTTCCCATAATTAGAACTAAAAAAGGAATGAGATGAAAGATGAGTAGGAAAAGCGAAGCAATTTTTAAGGAACAATATAAAATAGAATTACCATGTCATAAAGAAAAAGAGGCATTAAAGAAGATAGCAAGGTTTGATAGAAAATTACAAGAAAAAACTTTCACAAATGTAAGAAAACATAAGGATTTAATTGTTCACATTAGGGAAAACCAATATGGAAATAGAAAAGTAGTACAAGCACAATTTAAAACTTTGGGATGCAATATGAAAAAAGCTGGATCCTGTTGGAATTGTAATTATGGAGTAGTTGATAAATGTATTATTACGCCAAATCAGTATAGAAAAACTTTTCAAAAAGAGTTAAAAAGAATAAGTGGTAATGTTTTAGTTTTAGAATCTTTAGGAAGTATCACAGATTCCCATGAGTTTAATCCTAAAGTTTTTCAAGATATTGTAAAAATGGCAGTAGAGAATGGGAATTTTGACACGATATTGATAGAAACACATTTATCGCAGATAGGAAAAGAACTCATACAAGAGATAGCTAATATAAATAATGGTAAAAAGCAAATTGGTTTTGAGATAGGAATTGAAGATATGAATCCAGATAATAGAAAATTAATACATAAAATTGGCATTCAAAATGAGCAGTTGACAAAGCTTTATACTATGTTACAAAAATATAGAATGGGTCTAGGAATTAATTTAATTTATGGTTTCCCCTTTATGAAGGAACAAGAAAGAATAAATGCAGTTGTTAATTCAGTAAAAATGATTAGTAGAGATTTACCAGAGGCAGAAATAGTTTTATTTTTGATGAGTGTGAAAGAAAATACAATTATGGAACATATGCAGAAAAATGGAATGTATCAGCCAGCTAATCCATGGGGATTAGTAGAAACTACAAAACAAATTTTAAGGGATAAAAATATTAAAAATATAATTACATTTTCATGGTTTGGAGAGAAAGAAGACCCTTATATAAGTGAAAAGACATGCTATTCATGTAATAATTGTAAAAAGTTGATAATGGACTTTTTTGTAAGAATGAATGGAACATTTGATTGGCAAGAAAGGAAAAGATTGCTAAGGGAAGTATATAAACAAGCAGGTGGTTTAGCATGTGGATGTTATGAGAAATATAAAGAACAATTAAAAGAAGATGATAGGAAAAATCCACGGTATTCGTTATAAAGAATTTTTAGAAAAAGTAAATCAGTTAGAAAATGGAGAAAGAGTGGAGTAATGAGTTAATACAATATATAGATTAAAGAAAATAGTATATTAGATAAAAACAGCAATTACTTTGCTGTTTTTTCCATAGGCAAAATAAAACTCTTTCCATTTAGATTATTTAAAATACCACTATCTGATTTAAAATTGAATTTCAAAACAGAACTACAAAGCATTTGATATTTTTTACCAAACTTTTTATTAATTTGATTGATACCATATTTTCCGATCACCAATAATAGGATAACCCAAATGTGCAAGGTGAGCTCTAATTTGATGCGTTTTACCAGTTTCGATTTCTACATCTAGCAAAGAGGTATTGTTATCATATGTTTCTAAAACATGATAAGTAGTAATAATCTTTTGATAACCTTTTTGGTAGCAATCAGAAATATAGACAAAAGATTTCTTATGTTCTTTAAATAAATAAGCTTCACATCTTCGGAAGGTATTTTTGGGAACACCATAGACCAGAGCTAAATAATGTTTTTCAATTTCATGTTGTTTAAATTTATTCCATAGAATAGTCAAAGATTCTTCATTTTTAGCAAATAAAACTAGCCCAGTTGTATTTCGATCAATTCTATGACAAGGCATTGGTTTAAAATGATTATCTTTATAATTCTGATGAACCAAGCTAGTTAAGCTGTTTTCCCCAGTAACCTCTAGATTATATGGCTTATTTAAAATTAAAATATTTTCGTCTTCAAAAAAAATATCTAGATTTATATTGCGTTCTAAAAAAGAATCTGCAATATATATCAAAATTTCATCATTTTCATGAAGAATAACGTTTTCAGAAACTCTTGTTCCATTTACTTTTATATCTTTTTTTCTTAGTGTCTTATAAAAAAGATTAGAGGTTAGATTGGGGATGGCTTTTAATAAAAATGTATTTAATTTTTTTCCATTATATTTTTGATTTACAATTAATTTTTTCATGTTTTTATTATAACTTGTTTACTAAGAAAAAGCAAGAAAAAGTAATAGTTTGGCAATCCATGAATAAAATAGATATGGTTATTAATCAGTTTGGTTGGTTTTTATTTAAAAGTTTATATATTTTTATTCATAACTCCCAGCGAACTGCCAGTGTGTAATTACATAACAGACTGTAGTCTTGCTGGTCTCCTCAATTTGTTATTCATAAAAATATATAAACTTTTGAGACAAAAAGATAGTAGGGTTGAATAATAACAAGATATGTGAACTTTGTGTGAAAAATGAAAAAAAGGTATTGACAAGTAAGAAAAAAGGGTATAAAGTATTAGCAGTCACTCAATAAGAGTGCTAATGTAAATCTTAAGGAGGTAATAGAAAATGATTAAACCATTAGGAAACAGAGTATTAATTAAAATGAAAGAAGGCGAAGAAACAACAAAAAGTGGAATTATATTAGCTGGAAATGCACAAGAAAAACCACAAATAGCAGAAGTGATTGAAGTAGGACCAGGAGAAAAAGTAGATGGAAAACTAGAGCCAGTTAATGTAAAAAAAGGTGATAATATAATTGTAAGCAAATATTCTGGAACAGAAGTAAAATATGAAGGGACAGAATATATTATTGTGAAGCAAGATGATATTTTAGCAATTGTTGAATAAAAATTGCCACGGATTTTTTGGGCAAAAAGATATATAATTTTGTGAAAGTGAATAAAAAGAAAGGAAGGATAGAAAATGGCAAAAGTTATTAAATTTGGAGAAGAAGCAAGAAAATCTTTATTAGAAGGTGTGAATAAGTTAGCAGATACAGTTAAAGTAACATTAGGACCAAAAGGAAGAAATGTAGTGTTAGATAAAAGTTTTGGAGCACCTCTTATTACCAATGATGGTGTTACCATTGCAAAAGAAATCGAGTTAGAAGATAAATACGAAAATATGGGAGCTCGTTTAGTCAAGGAAGTTTCTACTAAAACAAATGATGTAGCAGGAGACGGAACGACAACAGCTACCGTTTTAGCACAAAGTATGATTAAAGAAGGCGTAAAAAATGTAGCAGCAGGTGCAGACCCAATGGCAATTAAAAGAGGTATTGATAAGGCAGTAGATGCAGCAGTAGAAGGATTAAAAGAAGTAAGTTCTGATATCAACGGAAAAGAAGATATTGCAAGAGTTGCTAGTATATCAGCTAATAATGAAGAAATCGGAAACTTAATTGCAGATGCCATGGAAAAAGTATCAAAAGATGGTGTTATTACTATAGAAGAATCAAAAACTTCTAATACAGAACTAAATGTAGTAGAAGGAATGCAATTTGATAAAGGTTATTTGTCACCATATATGGCAACTGATACCGAAAAAATGGAGGCAGTACTAGAGAATCCATATATTTTATTAACCGATAAAAAAATTAGCAATGTACAAGAAATATTACCATTATTAGAAGCTATTATGCAAGAATCTGGTAAATTGTTAATTATATGTGATGATATAGAAGGAGAGGCTTTATCTACTTTAATTCTAAATAAATTAAGAGGTGTTCTAAATGTAGTAGCAGTGAAAGCACCAGGATTTGGAGATAAAAGAAAAGCTATGTTAGAAGATATTGCTATTTTAACAGGTGCAGAAGTTATTACATCAGATTTAGGATTAGAGTTAAAAGATACGACTACGGCACAATTGGGAAAAGCAAAACAAGTAAAAGTACAAAAGGAAAATACCATTATTGTAGATGGTGTAGGAGATAAACAACAAATTGCAGATAGAGTAGGACAAATAAAAGCACAAATAACAGAAACAAAGAGTGATTACGATAAAGAACAACTACAAGAAAGATTAGCTAAAATTGCTGGTGGCGTAGCTGTTATTGGCGTAGGAGCTGCCACAGAAGTAGAAATGAAAGATAAAAAGTTAAGAATTGAAGATGCTTTATCAGCAACCAAAGCGGCAGTAGAAGAAGGAATTGTTGCAGGTGGTGGAACTGCTTTAATTAATGTTATTCCAAAGGTAGAAAAATTAGTTAATTCTTTAGAAGGTGGAGAAGCTTTAGGAGCCAAAATTGTGTTAACATCTTTAGAAGAACCAGTAAAACAAATTGCTAGAAATAGCGGATTGGAACCAGCAGTTATTGCTGATAGTGTGAAAAAAGCACAAGTAGGAGTTGGATTTGACGCAGCAAAAGAAGAATATGTAGATATGAAAAAAGCAGGAATTGTAGATCCAACAAAAGTAACAAGAAGTGCTTTACAAAATGCGGCATCAATTGCTTCTATGGTACTTACAACAGAAAGTATTGTAACGGATAGTCCAGAACCAAAAGGATGTAGCTGTGGAAATCATGATGCAGGTATGCCAGCTGGTATGGATGGTATGTATTAAAAGATAAGTGTGAGGAATCTTTTAAGAAATCCCAATTATTAAACTTGTGTCTAATAGTTGGGATTTTTTTAATGTTTTGTTCCTAACTAATAATGCAAAAAATGATAGTAAAAATACAAATGAAAAAATTTGGATAAAGAAATATAAATTAATGGTATTAACTTGCATTATGTAAAATTAAATGATAAAATAAATAGGATGGTAAAAAATGTTATACAATACGAAATAAGTGTTTATAGTAAAAAAGGAGTGGAAAATAAGTATGTTTCAAAATGGAAAAAAGGCAATTATTACATTTTGTACCACTATGATAATGGTATTAATTTTATATGTGATAATTATTATAATCAATTTTTTCACAAAGAATTGTGTAACAAAAGAAAGCATAGTAGGTATCAATCCAGTTATTGCAACAAAATCAGTCATGATTTATCAAAAACCGATAACAGTAATTTTGGAGGATAAAGAAAAGAAAAAGGCATTACAAAAGCAAGATTCAGAAGAAATTTTGCAAAAGACGGAAGAGATAAAAGAAAAACACATAATAGAGGAAAAGTCTCAAGAGAATTTTAAGGTAGAGGCAAATATAACTTCAGAAGGACAGACAGAAGAAAGTAAAAAGCAAATTAGTATAGAAGCGGTGTCAGAAGAAATAAAGCAGACTAAGGAGACAAAGCAATTCGAAGAAATACAAAATGTTCTTGTAATAGAAGACAAAGTATTTGAAACTATTGGAAAAATAGAAATACCGCAGACAGGGGTTAATGTTCCTATTTTAAATCAAGTATCAGTGGAAGGAATGAAAAATGCACCTTGCCTATTATATGCAACAGGAAAATTGAATCAAAGTGGAAATAATCTAATTGTAGGACATAATTTTAGAAATGGAACGATTTTTTCAGATAATAAAAATTTGCAAATAGGAGATAAAATATATGTTACAACCTTAGATGGAAATAAAGTAGAATATACCATTTATGAAAAATTTGTAACAACTTCTGAAGATGTGAGCTATATCAAAAGAGATACTCAAAACAAGCCAGAGATAACCTTGTCGTGCTGTACAGATGATGATGAATGTCGAATTATTATTTTAGCTAAAATATAAAGTAAATGGGATAAGGGGGATAGATTTCTTTTGTCTCATTTTTTGTTTTGATAATAATTTGTTTATAATAAGATAAAATAAAGCTTATGTATCCAGATTTTGTGATTGACAAAAACATAAAAATAGTGTAGTATAATTTTTAGATTAATGCCAATATAGCTCAGTTGGTAGAGCAACAGATTCGTAACCTGTAGGTCGGCAGTTCGATTCTGCCTATTGGCCCCAATTTATAGCAACTTAGAACTATAAAGTTTGTAGGTTGTTTTTTTCATATCTATAATTAAAATGTTCTCTTTCCAGAAAGGAGGGCTTTTTTTATGTTTAGTTTGAAGTAATACAATATTTAAAGCCAAATGATGAAATACTAGAAGTTATTAAAAATTATAATTAAATAGTTAAAAATGGCAAAATTAAGTATTTAAAGTTTACTAACTTACAGTTTATTGAACCAACTGAATATTTAATTACATATCCTACTATTCTTACTATTTACGAATATAAAGTAAATGAAATAGCTAATAAATCATTCTATATTAAAGAATATAAGCAAAAGTATAATCTTAAAGAAATTAAGCAAATTCTCATAAAATTTTAAAACTAGGGGGGACAAAACGCTTATAAGTGAGCTATTAAGTAGAGGAGGTAATTTTATGAGATGTGGAGTTTATGTAAGAGTATCAACAGATGACCAAAGAGATAATGATTATTCTATTGATTCTCAGCTACGAATGATAAAAGAATATTGTGAGAAAAACAATTATGATATTGTAGATGTATATAATGATGCAGGACATTCTGGAAAAGATTTAATGAGACCAGAAATGCAAAGATTATTAAAAGATATTAAATCACACAAAATCGAAGTAATAGTTGCTATTAAAGTAATTAGAAATTGGATGTCTAATAAAAATTTTTTTGATTTTTATAATCTTTGGGAAGAATTGCATAATGAAAATTTTAATTCCGTGGAATCACACAGAATTAAAATTGATGAAGTTGGATATAATCGTTTTACAATGACACCAAATAGATGGAAAAAAGATTTTAATGCTATTGGTATTATTCCAAGTAGTGGAAAGTACAGTATTGGAACATTTGCACATCAGATATTGCATTTGAATTTGCTAGTTGGTTAAACACAGAATTTAAATTATATTTGATTACAGAATTTGAAAGATTAAAACAAAATGAAAGTTATCAAAATAAGATAAATTGGTCAGTAAGAAGAGAATTAGCAAAAACAAATTATAGAATACATACTGATAGTATAAAGGAAAATATAATTCCAACTTTAACTGAAAAACAAAGACAATATGTATATGCAAACGAAGTAGACATATTAAATGTAGCTTTATTTGGTAAAACAGCGAAAGAATGGAAAGATGAAAATTCTAATTTAGATGGAAATATGAGAGATTATGCGAATATACTTCAATTAGTAATTTTAATTAATTTGGAAAATTTAAATGCAGAAATGATAAATCAAGGAATAGAACAAAGTAAAAGGCTTGAAAGATTAAATGAAGTAGCTAAAAAACAATATGAAATTTTACAAGATAGTAAAGGAATTAAGAAAATTGAAAACTTAGATAATAGTAAGTTATTAAATTGACATGATATTCTATTTAGTTATAGCAAGTGGAAATTTATGTATTTCACTTAATGTAAAGATTATATTATAATAAATATTATGTTGATTGTAAAACTGACATTCACAATTATAAGGAGGAATATTAGATGAAAAATCGGGTAACTACTTATTTAGCAATAGCTTTAACAACCTATTGCAATTATCAATGTTTTTATTGTAAAGAAGGAGGAGAGAGCATATCAAAGAAAAAACAAACAATACCTTTTGAGAAAATCAAGAAGATAATATTTAATGCATATGAGATTGGAATTAGCAATTTTAGAATTACTGGAGGAGAACCAACAAGTGTTCCTTATTTTAGCGAGCTTATAGAATATATAATGAGTTTTGACGCGAGTCAAGTTAGGATAAACACTAATGGTTATAAAATTTTAGAATATGTTGATATACTTAGGAAATACAAAGAACGATTAGATATAGTTTTTAGTGTTGATAGTATATCAGAATATCTAGATAACGTACATTTCCATAAATATCTTTCTTCATCAGTAATAAAAACAACAAAAATACTGAAAGAAAATGAAATTCCAGTAAGATATAATATTGTCGTAACTAAAATAAATGAAAAAGAAGTAAGAGAACTTATCTTAAAAGCAGTTGATGAAATGCATGTAAATGTAAAACTATTAGATTTAAATAAGTTTTCGGAGTATTTTGGTAATGGAAAAATATTATATCATCAGGAAGCATTTGAATTATGGGAAAACTTATTTGTTACAATAAAAAATTTTTATGGCTTTTTACAAGAGATTTCAAACGATGCAGAGTCAGAATGGACAACTCAAATGATAGGAAAAGGTCATGGGATTCCAATGAGTAGTTTTTTCAGAAATGAAAATTGGATACAGGTTAAAGATTCAGAGAGAGGAGCAAAATACTCAGAATTTTGTAAAGCAAAATGTAAGTATTATAAAAAAGGTAATTGCCAAGAGGGTGTATTTAGTTTGTTTTTATCGTCAAATTTGACATTGCATTTGTCAGGGTGCAAAAATAAAACAATTCATTTTGACTTAAGTAAATGTGAAGATGCACAAATAAAAATAGCATTTTCAAAACTGTTAAATCTAATTTGAACTTGGGTTCTAAAACAAAAGCATGAAATATATTGAATATATCATGCTTTTGTGATATAAAAAATATATTAATAGGAGCGATGAAAAGTGATAGATTTTGAATTATATAGAATTTTTGTTGCAGTTGCCAAAGAAGAAAATATAACTAAAGCAAGTACAAAATTAAATATTTCTCAACCAGCTATAACCAAACAAATTAAAAATTTAGAAAATCAGTTATCTTTAAAATTATTTAATAGAAAGAGTAAGGGACTTTCTTTAACATTAGATGGGAAAAAATTATATGAAAAACTTAAAAATCCAATTGAAGAACTTAATAAAGTAGATGGACAAGTAGGTAAAGAAAAATCTATTAATATTGGAACACATAATCATATGGGGAGTTGTATTTTTGGAGATGTTATAAATGAATATTGTTTAAAATACCCAAATGTTAATTTGAATTTAATATGTGAAGAAACATCTGAGATGATGAAAAAGTTAAAGAATAAAGAAATAGATATAGTGTTTTCCAAAAGGGATAACGAAGATATAGCAAATGGGATTGAATATATTAAACTAGGATATTTACATGATGTAATTATTGCAAGTAAAGAATCTGCATTTGCACAGAAAGAACTAACACTTGAAAATATAGAAAATCAAACTATATATACACCCAGAACATATGCACAAGCTGTAGCAAGAATAAAAGAATTAACATTAGGCAAAAATTTAAAATTAAGAAATAGTAGTTATAAAACAATTTTAGAACTTGCAAGTTTAGGAAAAGCTTTGGGACTAATAACACGAGAATACATAGATAAAAATGATTATAAAAAGTTTAATCTAGTTGAAGTAAAAACTACAATAGAATTAGGTGTAGTTGAATTTGGAATTTATATAAGTTCTAATACTTTTAAAGAATTAAATAATTTAATAAAACTTATAAAAGAATACTTTAAGGTATAATGTTAATTTTAGTATGAAAAATAATATATAGTATTTGTATCTAATTTGGAAGAAGTCAATAATAGATGAAACAATATAATTATATATTTTGGGACTTTGATGGTACTTTAGTAAACACAATTAGAGGAACAAGAGAAGCAGCAACATATGCATTAAATAATTATAAAATATATTTTATAATACTTTTAGAAAGAAAACAAGAAAGTTCGTAACTTGTAAGAATATGCCCCAATAAGTAAAATCGTCGCACCAGACGAAAACATTGATAAATCAACTGTAAAAGGTTGATTTTTTCTATTTTGTAGAAATTTTCGACTGTAAGGGGAAAAGCTTTGTACAAAATAGTTATGCGAATGTTACAAAATTCTTAGCTGTTTGCGAATGTAAATGAACATTACAGATAAGATTTGCTGTGGATTCTTAAAGCTTTGCTTTTAGAATTTGTTAGTCCGTTTTTGTTGCGTCAGTGTAAGATAAATTTGGGAAAATTAATAAAAAAAAGATACCCAATCAAAATTGTGTTAAAATAAAACAAAAAAATATTAACCAATTGAAAGGGGAATCTTATGGAAAATTTATCAGAAAAGAAAAATTTGAATGTTTACAACAGTTTATAGAGCAATTTTGAAGGGTAAAATTTTTTTAGAAAATTTCCCAAAATAAATTGACACTATCAAAAATCCAAAAACTATAGAAAAAATAAAGAATTTATGATACAATAATAAGGCAAAAAAGAAAAGGAGAAGAAACAATGGGATTTTTTGATAAATTAAAACAAGGAATGAACAAGACAAAAGGTTCATTTGATGAAAAAATAAATCATGTATTTAAAAGCTTTCAAAAAGTAGACGAAGACTTTTTAGAAGAGCTAGAAGAAATCTTAATTATGTCTGACATTGGAATTGATACATCAGTTAGGATGATAGGAAATTTAAGGGAGCGATTAAAAAAAGAAAAAATTCAAGAAGAGGAAGAAATAAAGCAGGTCTTACGAGAAGAAATGCAAAAAATATTAGATGTAACAGACATTAATTTACAACTTAAAACAAAGCCCTCTGTTATTCTAGTGATTGGAGTAAATGGAGTTGGAAAAACCACTTCAATAGGAAAGATAGCGAATCGATTAGCAAAAGACGGAAAAAAAGTGGTAGTAGCAGCTGCCGATACTTTCCGAGCTGCTGCTGTAGAACAATTAGAAATATGGGCTAAAAGAGCAGGTGCGGATTTAGTAAAGAGAGAAGAAGGAGTAGACCCAGCATCTGTAGTTTATGAAGCCATTAAAATAACAAAAGAAAAAGAAGCAGATATTTTGATAGTAGACACAGCAGGAAGATTGCATAATAAAAAATACTTAATGGATGAATTGAATAAAATTCAAAAGGTAATTAATAAAGAAATGCAGGAAGCGGACAAAGAAGTTTTATTAGTAATTGATGGAACAACAGGACAAAATGCAATTTCGCAAGTAAAGGTTTTTAAAGAGGAAGCTGATATTACTGGTTTAGTATTAACAAAATTAGATGGAACAGCCAAAGGTGGAGTTGTGATTGGAATTGTAGAACAAAATAAAATTCCTGTAAAATTTATAGGAATTGGAGAACAAATAGATGATATGGAAATTTTTAATTCTAGTGATTTTGTAAAAGCTATTATATAAGAATATATGTCTATTTAGTCGTATAGATTTTAGGACAAAACAAGTTAAAATTTGATAAGTAATAGATAAAGGATGAAGAAAGATAAAGGAGGAAAGTCTTGTGGAGAAAAAGAAAGAAGTAGCCCAAGTACAAACAGAAGAAAACACTAAAACGGCTGAAAATAAACCAGAAAAGAAACAAGAGACAATAATGGATACAGCTAATACAAAAGAAACAAGAAATAAAAATAAAAAAGAAAAAAGTAAAACAAGAATGATATTAGTCATTTTATTTTTGCTAGTATTGGCAGGTATTAGCTATATTCAATTACGAGGTAGCTTTTTAGAGTATCAAGAATTAGGAGAACAATATGTTTCTATTTTTTATACAAACATGTTTTATCGATATGCTATTATGGTTATTAATTTCGTTGTATTATATTTTATGATATATTTTACTAATAAAGGAATTAAAAAAGGATTAAAACCATTTTTTGAAAAAGAAAATAAACCGATGCCCAAACTATTAAATAAATCATTGGCATTAGTTATAGCAGCAATTGTAAGTATCATTGTATCTGGCGTATTAATGCAAAAAATAATGCTAGTCATTAACAGTACTTCTTTTGGAATACAGGATGCCATTTTTAATTTTGATATTGCTTATTATATGTTCCAAAAGCCAGTAATAGAAACATTTGCTTTATATTTCACATTATTATTTGTAGGATTATCTATTTATATGGCATTATATTATGTGATTGTTTTTAATCGATTTTTTGATGGTATTGATGGAAAGATGTTAAAGCAAAGTTTATTTATGAAAAAACTAACCAGAAATATTTTATTGGTAATCATCGGCATCGCTATTATGACAATCTTAAACACACAAAATATGATGTTTGGAAAATTACTAACCATCCATGATGACATAGATATTGTAGGAGCAGGAAAGACAGAGACAACCATAAAATTATGGGGGTATATTTTATTTGCTTTTGTTATTGTGATTTTTGCCTATAAAGCTTTAAAATCTTTCAAAGAAGGAGATACCAATAAAGTATTAAAGAATTTGGCGATTATACCAGCTTATTTAGTGATATTATTTGTAATCATGATAGTATTTGATTTAATATTTGTTCATTCTAATGAATTAGATAAAGAAAAAGAATATATAGCTGAAAATATCAATAATACTAAAAATGCATATAAAATCAATATAGAAGAAAGCAATATACAAAATTCAGGAACCATTACCAGAGAAGAAGTAGAAAAAAATAGTAATGTCATCAATAATATACCAATTATTAGTCAAGAGGCTGTGTTAAAGACATTAGAAGATAGTCAAACAGGCACAGGGTATTTTTCTTATAGAAATGCTAATATAGCAAAATATGAAATAAAAGGGAAGAAACAAGTGGTATATGTAGCACCAAGAGAAATTATTAATTCAGGAAGAACCTATAATAATAAAACATATGAATATACCCATGGAATGGGAGAAATTATAGCATCGGCAACAGAAAGTACACAAACAGGCAATGTACAATATGTGCAAAAAGAAGTGTCTGGAAAAGACGAACAGATTAAAATAAAACAGCCACGTATTTATTTTGGATTAGAGACAGATGAGATTATTGCAACCAATGCAAAGAATAAACAAGAATATGATTATACAGATGAAAATGGAACAGATTATACTTCAACTTATGAAGGAAAAGCAGGATTACAATTAGGATTTTTAGATAGGTTAATTTTAGGAATTACAAAAGGTAATTTAAACCTAGCATTTTCAAGTGAAATCACAAATGATAGCAAAATTCTAATTAATAGAGATGTGATTGCCAGAGCCAAAAAAGCATTACCATATTTGATTTATGATGAAAACCCTTATACTGTAATAACAAAAGAAGGAAAAATTGTATGGGTAATTGATGCTTATACTGTATCTAGTAGTTATCCTTATTCACAATACACTTCTATTGAGCATGATGGTATTAAGGAAAATATTAATTACATTAGAAATTCAGTAAAAGTAATGGTGGATGCTTATGATGGCACAATATCATATTATATAACAGATCGTACTGATCCAATTGCTATGGCATATAGAAATATATATGATACTTTATTTATGAATTTGGACGAACAAATTCCAGAGGATATAGCAGAACATCTAGTTTATCCGAAATTTTTATATAATGTGCAAGCTGACATTCTAAAGATATATCATAATGTAAAACCAGATGTGTTGTATCGAGCAGATGATTTGTGGGATATTGCCAAATACAATAGTGTAAAATCTACAAAATCAACAGGTACATATATGGAGCCATATGAAACTATGGTGAAAACAGCAGAAGGAGAACAGCTGGGACTAGTTCAAATATACACGCCTGATGAGAAACAAAATATTATCTCTTATCTAGTGGGAAGTACAAAAGACAATGTAAATCAACTAAAGTTATATAAGTTTTCAGCCGATAGCAACATGGTAGGACCAATGCAACTAGATAAACAAATAGAGGAGGATGAGGCAATATCAGCACAATTGGAAACTTTGAATACAACAGGAACTAAATTAACAAAGAAAATGCTTATCATTCCAATTAATAATACCTTATTATATGTTGAGCCTGTTTATCAGACAATGTTAAATGAATCAGAAGTACCAATCCTAAAAAAAGTAATAGTCGCTTCGGGAAATAAGGTAGCAATAGGAGATACATTAACAGAAGCTTTGGACAATTTACTATCTACTTATGCAGTTGATATTGAAATAGAAAATACAGATGATATCGAAGGTCTGATTGAGGCAATCATCAAAGCAAACAAAAACTTAACGGAATCCAATCAGAATAATGATTGGGAAATGATGGGAAAAGATGTGAGAAGATTACAGGATTTAATTACATCTTTAGAGATAGTGAAAGAAGAAGAGGATAAGAAAAAAGAAGAATTAGATAAAGCAACGAATCAAATGAATGAAACAAATACAGTTAATAATACCAATACTTTAGAGGAAATAAATACTATGAAAGATTAACCCAAAATAGAAGTCGTAATAGGCTTCTATTTTTAGCGTAAGAAAGTAATAAGATGCAAAAAATAAGCTAATCCAAAAAAATTTAGAAAAGTTTATGGCTTTTATTTATGAGAAAAGAAATAAAACAAGAATAAAAACAAAAAAAAAATCCACTATAATAAGAGGTGGGATTTTTAATGAGATTACAAGGCAAAAAAGTAAATGTATTAAATCATTCAATAGAAAGATTGAATTATATTTTACAAAAAGGAAACTATGAAGAATGGGCCTATTTATTTGGAAATAAAAAAGAAATCATAAAAAGAAATTTTCTAGCTGGAATTAGTAGAGGAGTAGGAATTGGCATAGGTATCAGTGTAATTACAGCTATGATAATTATTTTATTGCAAAAAATTGTCACTCTAAATATTCCTGTAATTGGTGAATATATTGCTGACATTGTAGAAATTGTAGAAAAAAATAGGTGATGAGGTGTTTTTTGGGACAGGCACCGATTATCCCTTTTGGTTACTTTTGGGACAGGTTTAGACCTGTCCCAAAAGTAACCAAAAGGGATAATCGGTGCCTGTCCCAAAAGTGACCCAA
>CAOKEO010000036.1 GCA_948467495.1 uncultured Clostridium sp. | reverse complement strand
TAGACATTCCTCAAATTCTAGTTCTTGCTTAATTATCTTCATTTCAAGCACCATCGCTTCTTTATAAATTTAGGATGATTTTTTGCAAAATAAAAAATCAACCATTTATTGATTGATTTTCATATCTATCTGTTCTATAAAAAGTTCGAACAGATACGTCGTTGGAGCAGGTAGTGGGAATCGAACCCACGTCATCAGCTTGGAAGGCTGAGGTTCTACCATTGAACTACACCTGCAAATATTAAATTAATTATTATCAGGATTTTTGGAGCAGGTAGTGGGAATCGAACCCACGTCATCAGCTTGGAAGGCTGAGGTTCTACCATTGAACTACACCTGCATGATTTCCTCCTGACAATTATAAATTATAAATGTTTTTCAAACTTTTGTCAATACATTTTGAAAATTTTTTATAAATAGTTGCAATTATTTAGAGATAGTATTTTTTGATTAAAATGTAGTAACTACAAACATGCCTTTACTAATCCTACAAATAATGGTGCTGGCTTATTCGGTCTTGATTTTAGTTCTGGGTGAAATTGTCCAGCAATAAAATAGGGATGGTTTTGAATTTCTACCATTTCCACTAATAAGCCATCTGGAGAAGTTCCTGAAATCCTTAATCCTGCTTTTTCTAATCTTTCTCTATACTCATTATTATACTCATAACGATGTCTATGTCTTTCTGATATTTCTTTTTCCTTATAAATTTTACTTGCCAGGGTCCCCTCTTTGATTATACAAGGATAAGCACCTAATCTCATAGTTCCACCCTTTTTATCAATTCCTTTTTGCTCCTCCATAATATGAATGATAGGATTTTTAGTATTTTCCTCTAGTTCAGCAGAATCGGCATCTTTTAAACCTAATACATTTCTTGCAAATTCTACTACTGCCATCTGCATTCCTAAACAAATTCCTAAAAATGGTATCTTATTTTCTCTTACATATCTTATGGTTTCGATTTTTCCATCAATTCCTCGATTTCCAAATCCGCCTGGAACTACAACACCATCTATATCTTTCAATTTTTCTGCCACATTTTCACTGGTTATTTTCTCTGAATCAATCAAATGGACTTTTACTTTTACATGATTAGCAAAACCAGCATGATATAAGCTTTCCATGACAGAAATATAAGAGTCCTCTAATTTAACATATTTTCCGACAATGGCAATATTGACAACTTTATCTTTTGCAATTCCTCTAATATTTTCAACCATAGATTCCCATTTGCTATTGTCTGGTACATAATTCTCTAATTTTAAATGATTACAAACCTCTCTTGCTAAACCTTCTTCTTCTAACATCAATGGAACAGCATATAAATTATCCGCTGTTTTATTTTGAATGACACTCGTTTTTCTAACATTACAAAACAAAGATAACTTTTCTCGAATACTATCTGGGATATCTGTTTCTGTTCTACAAACTAATATGTTTGGCTTAATTCCAAAACTTTGTAATTCTTTAACAGAATGTTGCGTTGGTTTGGATTTAATTTCATTGGAGCCAGATATGTATGGCAATAAAGTAACATGAATATAAATCACATCTTCTGGATTTTTTTCTAGTCCTACTTGACGAATTGCTTCTATAATTGACAATCCTTCAATATCTCCAACCGTTCCACCTATTTCCGTAATAACAATATCTGTGTCTGTTTCTTCAAAACCGTATATTTTTTCTTTAATTTCATTTGTAATATGTGGAATAACTTGAACGGTCTTTCCTAAATAATCTCCTCTTCTTTCTTTTTCAATAACATTTTGATAAATTTTTCCCATTGTAACGCTAGAATTATGAGTTAAGTTTTCATTGATAAATCTTTCATAATGTCCTAAATCTAAATCGGTTTCTGCTCCATCATCTGTGACAAAAACTTCTCCGTGTTCATAGGGATTCATCGTTCCTGGATCAACATTAATATAAGGGTCAAATTTTTGGATCGTAACTTGATATCCTCTATTTTTTAACAATCTTCCTAAAGAGGCTGCTGTAATTCCTTTTCCTAGTCCTGATACTACTCCACCTGTTACAAAAATATATTTTGTATTCATAGTAAAACTTCCTTTCTATTTTCGGGATTTTTTAGTGTCCAACATAAGCCAATTACAGATAAAATATGTGCTATGTTGGGGCTTTTCCGGTAAAATCTATGTTTTTTCTAAATGGAAACTAAAAAAAGATTAAAAAATTCCCCAAAAACGGTTTTTTTTTAATCTATTCTTATTTTAGCACCTTTTATTCAAAAATACAAGTGATTTTTAAATTTATTCTCTTTTTTTCGTAACTATTTAGACGTTTTGTTTTTTGCCATAAAAGTTTCTATATTTTTTATGATGTAACAATTCAGGGGGACCAGCAAGATTACAGTCTGTTATAAGAGGTAATATTTATGCTATTATATCTTTTATGACTTCTCCTGCTATGATTAGTCCAGCAACAGATGGAACAAAGGATATACTTCCTGGTACCTGTTGTTCTTCTCCTTTTAGTTTAATAGGTACTTCTTTTGAATAAACCACTTTTAAATCTTTAATTCCTTTTGCTCGTAATTCTTTTCTCATAACTTTTGCTAAAGGGCATACACTAGTTTGATAAATGTCTGCCACTTCAAATCGATTTGCCTCTAGTTTATTTCCTGTTCCCATACAAGATATGATTGGTATTTTTTGTTGATTGGCTCTTATAACTAATTCGATTTTAGCAGTTACTGTATCTATTGCATCCACTATATAATCTACTGTATCATCTAAGATTTCTTTGCTATTTGGCATAAAAAATTCTTGGTGAATTTCTACTTCTGCCTTTGGATTGATTGCTAAAATTCTCTGTTTTGCCACTTCTACTTTTGATTTTCCAATTGTTTTTCTGGTTGCTATTATTTGTCGATTCAAATTAGTTATATCTATCGTATCTTTGTCAACTAATATGAATTTTCCTACTCCTGACCTTGCTAATCCTTCTACTACAAATGAACCAACTCCACCTATTCCAAATATAGCTATTCTTGCCTTTTGTAGTTTTCTAATTCCTTCTTTTCCGATTAATGCTTCGGTTCTTGAAAATTGATTTAACATTATTTTTTCACCTTATTTCTTGAATATTTTATCATAAATTTTAATATTTCTCAACCAAAATCCTATCTCATATACATGTTTTTCTATTTTTGGTACATACTAATAAAGTAATCAAAGAGTTTTAAGAATTTCTGTGCGATGGAAGCTTAGAAATTCTAGAAATGGAGTGTTTTATGGAAAATCAAAATTTAAACATTTTAGATGAAGTAAACAAAGGTGCCACAATGGGAATGGACGCTATTTCATATGTAGCTGAAAAAGTCAATGACAATGATTTTAAAGATGTTTTGAATACAGAATATTGCAAATATAAAAAAATTTCTCAAAGAGTCAATGATTTGTATTCTGATTATACTATGAAGGAACCTCATGAGACAAATGCTATGAATAAAATGATGACTTGGTATGGCATACAAATGAAAACTATGACAGATAGCACTACTTCTAAGTTGTCAGAGTTACTAATGAAGGGAACTAATATGGGAATTATCGAAGGTAGACGATTAATCAATCAAAATGATGATATGGCTCCAAATGTAAAAAATATCTTGCATGATTTTGTGGTTATGCAAGAAGATAGTGTGGAAACTTTGAAAAAGTATTTGTAGTTTCACTTAGAATTTGCTAAAGCAATTTTGGCAAGCGAACAAAGATGAGGCATGAAAAAGGTCAAAATATCTTAATCATGCCTCTTTTGTTCTGTTCCTCTTATCGTTTTTGTCTATTTCTTTTTCCTATTTTTTTTATTAATTTAACTATTTGATTAAAAATAGAATCATTGTATTTAACCATCGCTAAATTCTCTTCAACTTTTGTATTATCTTGGGCTTTTTCTTTTCTTTTATTTTTAAATAAATCATTCAAATTTTGCTGTACTTCTTTTTGAACTTTTTCTTCATTTTTGGCATATATTTTATACAAATCATTTTTTACCTTCCTATTTGGGCACCAATAGTGATAATTTAATACTGCCAAAATAGTCATAGCTTGTTTTGATAATTTTGACGAATCAATCGGGTTTTCTTTTTCTATTTCTTGTTTATACCCATCTATTCGTGCTGCTTTCATCAATTCAAGTATGTTTTGTGGAATTTTATTTCTATACTCTTTTGGCAAATTTTCTAATACTTGGTAAACCTCTGTATAGGCTCGTTTTATTTCATATGTCATATTTTTTCTTCTTTCTAATAAATTATATTTTTTAATTTATTTGGTATCATAAATCCATATTTAATCTCTAGTTTATTTATAATATCTGTATCTTCTATCATCTGATTTTGAATTATATATACCAATTTATTATCACATAAACATCTTTTAATCTTTCCATATTTCGAATCTTTTAATTCCAATAATACTTCTAATTCTTTATTTTGAATGGTTATTTTCTGATTTTTCATTTTAATAATTCTCCTCAACTTTTTCTGGGGGTGTTTCTTGAATTTGCCTAGAAAACATATCTTGTGCACTTCTTTTCATTTCACTTACTGTAATCTTGGCTTTTTCAGTTTCTTGCATTAGTTTGATATCTATTTCACTCATATCATCTGTAATTCTTCTTGGCATTTCTGATGTTACCAATTCTAATTCGCCAAATTGGTTTAACGTATAGGTAGAAGAATTTATTTTTCCATCTTCCATTTTATCAAAAGTTACATCGTTTCCTACTATTTGTATTCTTATGAATTTGTTAGATTGCTTTTGATTCAATTGTTTTGCCTTTTCTAATAACTCTTTATTTTCATGATATAGAAAATAATAAGTTCTTTGTTCCTCCGTCAGTTTTTCTACCAATACATTGGACGGATATAGTTTTGTGCCATCTTCTTGATAAATGCCAATTTCATTCCAAACGCTTAACAGATTTTCTATATTTTCTAAATCTTGTTGTTTACTTAATTCATAGTGAGAACCAACCTTCTGGTATCTAAATTCTTGTATCTTCTTTAAACTATCTGAATTGAATATATCTAACAGCATATCACGTTTCGAAAAATTTGTTTTGGTAATATAAAATTCTTGCAAATTATCTAAAAAAATTTCATCAAAAAGATATCCACATGTTTGTTCTATATCTGCTATAATTTCTGACATATCCTCTAAATTCAAATTATCATGTGAGTCATGTAGCGCTTCGTTTAATATACTAGCACCATCATCATCAATACCAATCAATGAATTAGTAAAACGAGAAATTTTTCGGTTTATATTTCTTTCGTCTATGTCATCTGTTAATCTTTTATGGTTATTCGCATCGAAATAGTTCGAATTGATTTCTTTTGCTATCTGTGAATCAATTCCATGATAATATAGTTCACAATCTCCATCTACTACTTTATAACTAAAATTAGATAATATATTTTTCATCCCTTCATCTGACACATATCTTAACTCTTCGCCATAATACTTAAAAACAAGTCTCAACATATCTGCTTTTGGAAAACTAGTTTGATTGATAATTCCATGACTAATTGCATATTCTTCTATCCCTTTCCCACATTCCGAAAAATCTAATCCATTTTCTGTTACTTGCTTATATTTCCAAATTCTTTCTCCTAAGCTTTCCTCTTTATTTTTATCAAATATTACTTTTTGCACATCATTTATTAGTTCTGGATTATCAATATTCATCCCCCATTCCAAATTATGAAATTTAAAAAAGGCTTCCAAAATTTCTCTTTTTCTTTCAAAGTCATCTGCTTGTTTTATTGTTTCTAATGCATTTTGAGTTAAAAATCTTACATTACTAGATAAATCATTATAATGAATATTATATATCTCTCTTTGATTTTCGTCTAAATTATTGCCCTTATTGTAATTCATTATAGTTAAAAATTGAGAATCTTGAATTATATTATCCAACAAAACTTTAATTGTAAAAGGTACATTTTTAGTTTCTGTAACTTCGTAATTTCTTTTTAATATGTCATCAAAAAAATATTCAAAGGGATGATTCATTTTATCATGATTTCTAATTTTAGAAAAGTAATGATTTAACATATCTTCTTTTCCCATTATTCCTAATAATACTCGAGCGACATCTTTTTCTACTTGATATCCTTTATTTTTCTCTGTACTTACTCCTAAAATTTCTTCGGTTAAAAGGTCTGTTATTCCTTCATTAATGGATTTCCCCCAACATCTCCCAGTTCGGTCTATTGTACCAGTCCATTGTTTATGACTATCATAAAAATGTCCATTTCTTAATTCTTGATTTATTTCAAAACCATTTTTTATTATTTTAAGATTCTTATCTTCGTATTCACTCAAAGATAAAACATGTAACATTTCATGGACAACTATCAGTCTAAACTTTGATAATTTAGATGTTCGATTGGAATCAATATTAATTATCTTTTTCGAAGAATCAAAACTTCCTCCCCAATTACTTCGTTCATTTTCATAAGTTACCTCTTTGATATTTTCGTTTAAACGTTTTCGAATTTCATCAATCGAAAGATACTTTTCTAAAACATGATTATCTCCTAGAATTTCAATAAAATATTCTATTAATTCTGCTTTGTTCATCTTCTCCATTTATATCTTATTTCTCCTATTTCTATCTTATTCCATTCCAGTTACTTCAAATCCCACATTTGCTATAGCCTCTTTGATTTTGCCATCCTCTATTTCTTTTTGTAATTCAATAACAGCTTTTTTCTCCTCTAAACTTACTTCTACTTTGGTAACGCCTTCTAACTCACCCAAAGCCTTTTCTACTGTCATTTTGCAATGATTACATTGCATTCCCTCTATATCAATTGTTTTTACCATTTCATTCATGAAACGTTCCTCCTTTTCATCCTTTTTATTATTTCTATGATTTAATTTGAATTTTCTTAGTCTTAAAGCGTTGGTAACAACACAAACTGAACTCAAACTCATGGCTGCTGCCCCTATCATAGGATTTAATTTTAATCCAAAAAACGGATAAAAAACCCCACATGCAATTGGTATTCCGATTGTGTTATAGAAAAATGCCCAAAACAAATTCATTTTTATATTTCTAATTACAGCTTTACTCAAAGCAATTGCTGTTACGCTATCTAGTAAATTGTCTTTCATTAAAACAATATCAGCTGATTCTATGGCTATGTCAGTTCCAGAGCCAATCGCTATCCCAACATCAGCTTTCACCAATGCTGGACTATCATTCATGCCATCTCCTACAAAAGCTACTTTTTTTCCTTGTTTTTGTAGCTTATCTATCTCTTTCTGTTTATCTTGTGGTAGTACTTCTGAAACCACTTGATTAATGCCAAGTTCATTGCCAATTGTTTCTGCTACCATTTTATTGTCTCCTGTCAGCATAACAATCTCTAATTTTTTCTCTTTTAATTCTTCAATCGCTTGATAGCTAGTACGTTTTATGGTATCTGCTACTGCCACCATACCAATTACCTGATTTTCATTGGCAAAATACAAAACGGTTTTTCCTTGTTTTAATAATTGCTCACTTTGTGAAATTACTTTATTAATATCTATGTTATTTTCCTTCATAAATGCTAAATTTCCGCCAAAGTAATTTACTTCTTCTATTTTTCCTTTTACCCCTCTACCAGAAACAGCCACAAATTCTTTTACTTCTGATAATTCAATTTGTTTCTCTTTTACTCTTTGTAGGATTGCTTCTGCTAAGGGATGTTCCGAATTTTTCTCTAAACTTCCTGCTATTTTCAACAATTCTTGTTCTTTTAATGTCGTTATAATGTCAGTAACTTTTGGCTTTCCTTCTGTGATGGTTCCTGTTTTATCCAAAACGATGGTATCTACTAAATGTAATAGTTCTAAGCTTTCCGCTGACTTAATCAAAATACCATTTTCAGCTCCTTTTCCTGTTCCTACCATAATGGCTACTGGTGTTGCTAAACCTAAGGCACATGGACACGATATTACCAAAACAGCAATCCCCATTGTTAAAGCAAATTCAAAGCTTTGTCCGACCATTAACCAAATGATAACGGTAAGAACTGCAATTGCAATGACGGTTGGTACAAAGATAGAGCTTACTTTGTCTGCTATTTTTGCTATTGGTGCTTTGGAATTACTAGCTTCTTCTACTAATTTTATAATTTGTGAAAGTGTGGTATTATCTCCTACTTTCATAGCTTTCATTTTGAAATATCCAGTTTTATTGATGGTTCCAGAAACCACGCTATCTCCTTCTGTTTTTTCTACTGGTATGCTTTCTCCTGTTATACTAGCTTGGTCAACAGATGAGGTTCCTTCTATTACAATGCCATCTACTGGAATGCTTCCTCCTGGTCGAATAATTAGAATGTCCCCTACTACAATTTCTTCTAAATCTATTTCGATTTCTTTATTATCTCTGATAACCGTTGCTGTTTTAGGTGCTAAATCCATTAATTTACGAATGGCATCACTTGTTTTTCCTTTTGATTTTGTTTCCAAATATTTTCCTAAGGTTATTAAGGTAAGAATGGTTCCTGCTGATTCAAAATAAAGATCCATTTTGTATCTTTCCACTAATTCCATTTGATGATGTCCCAATCCATATCCAATCATATAGATGGCAAAGATTCCATACATGGTTGCTGCTCCACTACCAATGGCTATCAAGGAGTCCATGTTAGGGCTTCCTTTGAATAGTCTTTTGAACCCAACAATAAAATAATTCCTATTGATATATAAAATGGGAAGCAATAATAAAAATTGGGTTAGTCCAAAGTTGATGGCATTTTCTGCTCCATGCAATACCTTAGTTATCATAGATGGCACTGGTATTCCAAACCATTGTTGGAACATATGATACATGGCAATATACATGAGTGGCACCAAAAAACAAATTGAAATAATTAGTCTTTTTTTCATGTTTGTAACAAGTTCCGTTTTGTCGTCTGCTTTTTCTTGTTTTTTCTTGGGTTGTTTTGGCATTTCACAGGTTGCTCCATAACCAGCATGTGTGACTGCTTGTATGATTGTTTTGTCGTCTAGGATTGTTTCGTCATAATTGACAGTCATGTTGTTGGATAATAGGTTGACATTGACATTTTGTATGCCTTCTAGCTTGCTGACTGCTTTTTCTACGTGTGAAGAACAGCTGCTACATGTCATTCCTTGTATAGCAAATTTTGCTTTTTTCATGTTAATTTTTCCCCCTTTTATATTTTTTAATGGATATTTTCTCCTAGTTTTATTCCCTTTGTTTCTATTATACTAAATTTTCCATTTTTATAATCTACTGTTGTAATTGCCACATCTTCAATTTTTTCTATCTTTTTATTTACATCTAATATGTTTTTAAAAATACTTTTATGTACATTTCCATGCGTTACTATAGCTATTGTATTTAATTCTTTACTTTCTTTTATAATAGAATGAATTGCTCCTTTTACTCTATTATCAAATTCTTTGATATCTTCTCCCCCTAAAAAGGTCTTACCAAAATAATAACCTGTATTTTTATATTCTTCTTTTTGAAATACATAAGGGAAAATATTTTTAGCAAGTTCTTTATTCACTCCAGATAAAATGCCATAGGAATTTAATTCCCTTATATCGTCTATAACCTTCAACTTTACTTTTATATTTTCATTCAGTATCTGTGCTGTTTGATAAGCTCTTTTATAGGGACTTGTATATATTTTTTGTATTCCACAATTTTCTAAGTATTTCCTATTTTCCTTAACTTTACTTTTTCCATCTTCTGTTAAATCAAAATCAGCAATTCCTCCATAACAATTTTTAATATCATCAACGGACTCACTATGTCTTACTAAATAAATTTTCATATGATAAATTAATTCCTTTCTCTCATATCTATTGTTTCCATTTTATCTCAAATCTTACAATTTATCAACCTATTTTTATCCTAATTTTTTTGTACTTTTATCTGTTAAATTCTTATAATTACTTTTGTCTGCCACTTTTCTACCAATCGTTTCTTCAATTTCTTTTCTGGCTTTTCCTGTTATCTTTCCGATTTGTTTTTATTTTTTGCAAAATTTTATTACCATTCATTCCAATACCATCCAAGCCTAAAATCCAACAAAATGATAACGAAAAAAACAGCTATTACTATGAATAACTGCTTTCATTTTTACCTTATTCCTTTGGAAAAGAATTAAATTTTGGCGAGGAAAATTTTATTTAAAAGATTATTTTTCCTTCTCCTTATAAATATTGACCATATCTTTCAAACTCATCTTAGTTCCATAATTCAAAATAGCACTGGAATAAATCTTAATCGCAATTTGAGCAATCACTAATATGGTAACTAGCAAAATAGCAATGGAAACAATCACATCTGTCGTACTTGCCAATCCCATCATAATGCGAAAAGGCATACAAAATGGTGATGAAATTGGGAACAAAGAAGCAAATACATTTAGGCTACTCGTTGGATTCATCATCGTAAAATAAGACAGATAAAATCCTATTACAGCTAAAATAGCCACTGGTCCATTGGCAGACTGTATATCTTCTGGTTTACTTACAGTTGAACCTGTTAAGGCATATAGTAGAGCATACGTAAAATATCCCAATACAAAATAGATAATGGTTATGATACCTAAATATACTGTCATATTAGACATATCTAATGCCATGTTCAATAATTCTGGGTCAAGAAATGATTTCGCACTTATCAAGGCAGTCGCTACAATTACTATCATTTGTAATAAGCCAACTACTCCAATTCCTATGGTTTTTCCTAATACTATTGTTCTTGGGGTTGTTGATGTAACTAATGTTTCCATGATTTTAGATGTTTTTTCTGTTGTAATGGAACTAGAAACTTGGTAAGCACAGAAATAAATGGCATAGAATAATACAATTGACATCAACATTATAACCAATACATTTCCTTTTGCTTCTTCTTCCTGTGTCTGTTCCAAATTAAATTCAAAATTCGGTGTGATAGATTGTAATTGCTCTAGTGTTAAGCCCAATTTACTGATTTGCATATTGGTATATAGTGTGTTAATACCATTAACAATTTCTTCTGGCACCTTTTCCATCCTAGTTGTATTTTCTACGATATATCGAATCTTTACATTGTTTTCTTGTTTTTCAATTACAATCGCTGAACGAATTTCTTCGTCTTCTATTTTTTTCTTAATTTCATCATAAGTATTTTTTCCAATTTCAATTTCATATCCTAAATCTATATTTTTTAATTGTTCTAAATTACCTTCAAAAATATTTTGCTCATCTACTATCAAAAGTTTATCTTCCGTATCTTCTCCTTTCATTGATTTTATGATATTAGGTACATTAAAACCAATTACGATTAATGCTAATATAATTAAAGTTGAAATGACAAAAGATTTTCTTTTTATCATATCTTTTATAGTAAATTTCATGACTGTTATAATATCTTTCATTTTTCTTTCCCTTTCTTCTATTTAATTAATACATAATACATGCATACAATCTATTATTTTTAAAATTACACCACTTTTTCTATAAAAATATCATTCAAAGTCGGCTTCATAATTTCAAACTTATTTACCTTAATTTCCTTTGCCACTAATTGACTTAAAAGTTCGTGTGCTTTTTCTACGTCCTTGATTTTAATGGTATATTGGTTATTTTTCTCATTTTCAATCTCTAATTCTTTGAACTCTTTTATATAAGCATCGATATTTTCATTTACATCTATCTCCACTCGATTGGCTGGATAGGTTTCTTTTATGTCTTTTAAATTCCCTTGTAATACAGTTTTTCCTTTGTTTAAAATTAGAATATCACTACAAAACTCTTCAATGGTAGCCATTTGATGAGCTGACATGATAACATATTTTCCCTTTTTTACTAGGTCTATGATAATATTTTTTAATATTTCGGTATTGACTGGGTCTAACCCACTAAATGGTTCATCTAGCACCACAAGTTCTGGATTATGGATAACGGCTGTCATAAATTGTATTTTTTGCTGGTTTCCTTTGGAAAGCTTTTCAGCTGGCATCATTAGATATTCTTCTACTTTTAATTCTTTTGCCCATTTTTCAATTGCTTCTTTTGCCTCTTGTTGCTTCATTCCTTTTAGTTCTGCAAAATACATTAATTGATCCCATATTTTAACTTTTGGATACACGCCTCTTTCTTCTGGTAAATAGCCAAAATTGACACTTTTTCTGTCGACTGTTTTTCCATTCCAAGTAATTTCTCCTTCGTCTTTTTTTAGAATTCCTAATATCATTCTTATGGTTGTTGTTTTTCCTGCTCCATTCGTTCCCAGCAATCCATATACTCCTGGTTTGTCTAATTCTAATGAAATATTGTCTACTGCTTTTTTTCCTACAAATGTTTTGGATACATTTTTTAATTGTAATCCCATTTTGAAACTCCTTTCTTATTTTTAATTTGTAATCTTATTTTATCCTAACATAAAAGGAAGCAATTATCAATATAATTACTTCCTTTTATGTTATTTTTAAATAATAATATAAAAATTTATATGAAATTGCAAATTATGCTATCTTTCTTTTCTTTTTCGAAACCACATTGGTAACAATCACAAAACCAATCGTAAAAAGCAAAATCATGCCCATATTCATTAGCATTGGCTTCATGGTTTCAAAATTGAATGTCTCTAGCGATTTCAGCATCTCATTACTACTAATATAATAATAAGAAGGTAGTATGTGAGCTATTTTCAAAACAGAGTCTGGCAACCATTCCATTGGTACAAAAGCACCACACAAAAAGCTTGAGCCCAATGCCACCACATTAACAATTCCATTAATCGCATTTTTATTGTTTACTAAGTTGCCAATCAAAAAGGCAATGGTAACCGCACAAATGGTAAACACAAATGAATTTACCATATACATAAGTCCATGTTTCGTAAGCATAACATCACCTATTAAGATAAAGCTTAATAGTACATAGAATATCCATAATCCAATTGCTAACAAGGTATTAGCTACTAATAACTGACGATTATGCGTTTTGTAATTCATACTACTAACACTCGTTCTTTTGGCTATCTTTTCTTCTTTAAAACTAGATAAAATCAGACAAATGACATACACACATCCTGCTAATATACTATAATTGGCAAAATTATAATAAAAAGCTGCTTTACTTAACTGATTTGTATCTAATCCAGAAGTAATTTCTACTTCTGTTTGTTTGGCTAATGTTTCATTTATTTTTTCGATTAATTCTTGCTCATCACTTATGTTCTTTTGATATATATTAGCTACTTTAACATATCTTTCTAACATCATTTCTGCCAAACTTGCTTGATAGTCTCCTGTACTTTTTATTTCAATGTTGGGATTTTTACCAGCTAAAAAATCTTCTCTATAATGTTCTGGTATATCAATCATATAATTGACATCTCGATAAAATAAAGCGTCATCAATGGCTTGTTCATCTTCTTTGATTTCTTTTATTTCACAATTTTTTTCTATATACGCAATTAGGTTTTTGGTAACCCCTTCTTCTTTATCGTGGTTGATGATGAAAACATCTGGCTGACTTGCCACAAAATTTGTACTATTTTCACTAGTTTGCATATTGAAGCCACCAAATCCAATCAGAAATGTTGTGTACATGATAATTGGTACTTTGCATTTGTTTAATATTTTTAAAAATGTTTTAAATACAGTCATTTTTATTTCCTTTCTTTTCCTTTTTGAATTTACTGAAAGTTTATTATATTTTTTTAATGCTAATTCGGAAAACTGTTCATTAATATTATCTACTCAAGTTGTTATCTATTATTTTTGCAACACCGCGTAAGCGACTAAACAATTACCAGTAAAAATATAATAAACGATTTCATAATCTTTCAAATTTTTGCTTTCTCAAACTAGTATAAGACAAGACTATCATAATCATTGCAAAAGCAAGTAAACTAGTAATATCAAAGAAATATCGGTCAAGTGTGTCATAATAGTACAAGGCATAAAATCCATCTGTTATCATACTAGCAGGATTGATTTGATTTACAATTGGTAAGTTTTTATCTACTATATATTTCATGCTAATTCCCATCATTCCTGATAAGAAACAACCCAACATAGTAACAGAGATAACAATTCCTGTTTTGACCGTTTCATTGGTTTTTAATAATGCCCCAATGGCTACCCCCATCGATAATCCAGCAAAACTTCCTATGGCTCCTAATAACATAATGAGTGGCAAATTGGTTCCATAGTCTACTTTTAAAACAAATACTGTGTATATAAATAATAACGCTAATCCAATTAGTTGTACTACATAAGATGCTAAAACACTGCCAAGTACTACTTTTCCTTTGGTTATTGGTGCAACCGATACTCTTTTTCCATTATGACTCATATTGGCTAAATTTTGATTAATCGCTACCATACCAAGTATGCCACCATATAGACAAGTCATAGCTATTAAAGTATAAAATTCTATCATGGTATAACTTAAATTGTTTCTTGCTACATTTTCAATTTTCGCTTCTTGATTTTGTGTCATTTCTAATATGTCTTTGTAAATTTTTTCATAATCTACACGATAATTTCCAGCGGTCATTTCCTTTTTTATTTCAGTTTCAGCAAGATTACTCACAATCTCGTTCGTTTGTGTGATTTCTTCTGTTACCTGTTTGAAAACGGTTTCATTGATTCCACTGGATTGAAAAGTGACTTTTGGTGTGTCTTCTTCTAATTTCATATAGCCTGTTATTTCACCATCTTGTAATAATTGTTTTGCCTCTTCTTCTGTCGTGTATTTGGTATCAAATAATCTGTCTTCGTTTTCTGTATCACTTAAAGTGGTAAATGCTTCTTTCCATATTTCGTTGTTTTTAAAGTCTTCATTCTCTATAATTGCTATTTTTATGATATCTAATTTTTCGCTATTTTCAATATTGGAAAAGGCCATGTTGAAAAATGTTCCGAAGAATGATAGGAAAGGCATAAGTCCAAAATATCAACATTTTGTTTTTATATAGAGTTTTTAGTGCATATTTAAAATTATGAATAAACATTAATCTCGAAGCTCCTTTCCTGTTAATTCTAGGAATACATCATTTAAAGTTGGTCTTTCCGAATAAATTTTATTGTATGGAACATTTTCTTTTTTTAAGTAATCCATTAAATCTACCAAATTATTTTTTCCTTGTTTGTAAGTCACAAGTAATATATTTCCATGGTAAGTTACTTCGTCTACTGTTTCCATTTTCTGAATTTGTTCGATATGTTTTGTTGCTAAGTCATTTACTTCTATGGTTACTTTTTCTTCTATTTTGGCTAGTTCTTTTAGTTGATCAGCTGTTCCAGTGGCTAACACTTTTCCTTTATCTAAAATGATAATTCTATCGCAAATGATTTCTACTTCCTCCATATAATGAGTGGTATATACAATGGTTGCTCCCTTATCTCTTAATTTTTTTATGCCATCTAATATGTTGTTTCTACTTTGTGGGTCTACGGCAACAGTTGGCTCATCTAAAAAGATTAATTCTGGCTTATGAGCAATTCCACAAGCTATGTTTAATCTTCTTAACAATCCTCCTGATAGTTGCTTTGGATAGAATTTTCTAAATTCCTCTAATCCCACTAATTCAATTGCATCATCTAGGTATTGTTTTCTTTTGACTTTGTCTTTGATATATAATCCGCAAAAATAGTCTATATTTTCTTGCACGGTTAGCTCCTCAAATACGGCAACATCTTGAAATACCACTCCTATTTTAGCTTTGATGTCATAGGCATCTGGCTTCATTTCTTTCCCAAATATTTTAATTTCTCCTTCACTAAAATTTAATAGTGATAAGATACAATTGATGGTGGTTGACTTTCCACTTCCATTTGGTCCCAATAGACCTAGTATTTCTCCTTGTTTTACTTCTAAGGATAACCCATCAATGGCTTTTAGCTCTTTGTATTGTTTGGTTAAATTTTTGATTTCAATCATGTTACCCATTTTTTATTTTCCCCCTTTATATTTGCTTCTAGTTACCTAGCTTTTGTTAGCATATCACTTGTTTCTTTTTTTGTCTACCTTTTTCGGTATTTTTACATAATGTAAGGTAACAATTTAGAGGTGATATCTTTCAATTAGAAAAAATGTGAGTACTACATAAAAGGCATATCTTTAATTTCTCTCTAACTCAATCAAAATCTCTTCTCCCTTATTCGTAAAAACATGAACTGTTATCTCATTTGTCGCATCATATTTTGTTAAATTAAAAGTTTGATAATAATCAATTACATTCTCTGGTGATAAACTATAGCCTCCATCTCCATCTGACCTTTGTGCAGTTTCAAATCTTTTACCATCTGAAGTTTCTACATATTCTTTTTGAATTGCTATTGTATCATAAATATTGGGGGGATTATGAGAATGTAACAGTTCATAATCTACTTTATCTGTTGTAGTTGTAAACGCTATCTTAAAAGCTGTATTCGATAATGTCGCTCTTGTTAATTGTGTTTTGTCATCATTACAACTTTTTACTTGATAAATAACAGTTTCTCTTTTATAAAATTCTTCTGGCACATCAACTTCAAAATACCAATTTCCTTCGTAAAATTTATCCATTAATTCTTCTCTTTCATCAAACCTATAAGTTCTGACTTTTGTAAATTTAAGATTCAAATGCTTACTTTTTGGGAATAATTCTGGATTTCCTGTTGCTGATAAGGACAATTTGAATTTTCTTTCTCCTTTTTCTTCTGCTAAAAAACTATAAGCTCCCCCATATTCTGGTTCTTTTTCTGGTGTTTCTTCAAAGTTTGTACTAAATACCATATTTCCCTCTTCATCTACTATTCTTAAATCTGCCAATTCCATATTCCTAAATTCTGTCATATCATATCTTTCATCTAATGTAATATTAAAATTCATCGCGAAGTTAAAATCATCCATCACAAGAGAATCCACACTAATTTCTATTCCCTCTGCCTTCTGCGTTTCTGTTTTGACTTCTGTTACATATCCATTATTAATGGCCGTATCTACGCCATCACTTGTATTAGCTCCAAATATACTCTTGATAAAATTTTCTATATCTTTTGCGAATACTCCTCCTGTAATCAAAACTATGATACAACAAGCTGCTATACCAACTTTCCCTATATTTTTTCTTCTATTTTTCATGTTTTTTGCTTCCTCCTTATAAAACTCTGATATAGCAATTTTTTGTTCTACATCTATAAGGATTTTTTTATTTTTTTCATTCATTGCTATATCCTCCTTTTTGTAAATCGTTTTTTAACTTTCTTCTAATTCTATATAATCTTGTTTTTACATTGAATTCTGAAACATCCACTATTTGTGCAATTTCTTTTATTTTTTTACCTGCATAATAATATAAATTAAAGATTGTAGTATCTTCTTCTTTCATTTTATCTAATGTCTTTTCTATCAATCTTATTTGCTCCCTTTGCTCAAATAGCATGTCTATACTGGTTATGTCTGAAATAGTATTTTCATAATCTTGCACATCATAATGAATACGAGTTACTCTACTTTTTTCTTTTATTAGATTTTTAGTAATTCCTGCTATGTATGAACTTAATGGTTTGTCATCTTGTAATTTATCTTTATTTTTCCATAAAATAAAGAATGTATCAGATAGTATTTCTTCTTTATCTTCTTTTGTTAAAAATAACATTGCTTTACTGTCTATAATTTTACCAATATAATTGCTGTACTCATTGATGATGGTTTGTAAATCTAGGTCATGATTCTTTTTATAATTTTTGATTTCTTTTTTCTTTTCCACTTTAGATCTAAACTCCTTATTATTTGTTAATGCCACAACATATTTACTATTTTAAGATATCTTACCTTTCTATATTGATAAAAAATGAAAAAAGGTAACATTAAAATAGAAAAAACTTGATATAGCCTCTCTTAAAAGAAGCATATCAAGTTTTGAGATTTCCGATTAAAATCTGTCTATCTTTTTATTTTAAATCTATATTATTTACCTTGTTTATTTAACATTTCTGTTTTCAAATCATACAACTTTTGTGACAAATCCACATAGTATTTTTGCGGATTTTCTAATCTTTTTACTTCTTCCCATAAGGTACCTAATTGTTCTTTGGCATATTGTGCTGTTTCTTTCAAAGTAGGAATTTGATAAATTAATTCACCACTTTCAAATATCTTTTCTTGTAATTCTTTTACCACATAATTATTTAGTGTTTTTCTTTTCCAAGTATTATGTGGGTCAAATATTTCATATTCTCCTTTTGGATTCGTCTCCTCTTTTAGCATAATAACATCTGCTAAAGCATAATTGGTATCTTTATCATAAAAACGACATATCTTTTTAAATCCAGGATTCGTAATTTTTTCTACATTTTCACTTATTTTTATTTTGGGAACTATCTTTCCTTCTTTTTCTATGGCAGCTAATTTGTAAACACCTCCAAATACGGCATCACTTTTCGCTGTAATTAAGTTTTCTCCCACACCAAAAGAATCTACTTTTGCTTCTTGTTCTAATAAAGAAGAAATTAAATATTCGTCTAAAGAATTTGTTACACATATTTTACAATCTGGATAACCTGCTTCATCTAATAAGTTTCTTATTTTTTTTGATAAATAAGCTAAATCTCCACTGTCTAATCTAACCGCAACTGGTCTAATTCCTTGTGGTTTTAAAATTTCATCAAATACTTTGATAGCATTTGGCAATCCACTTTCTAAGGTATGATAGGTATCAATCAAAAAAGTACAACTATGAGGGTATAATTCTGCATAGGTTTTAAAAGCTTCATATTCACTCTCAAAACTTTGTATCCAACTATGTGCCATAGTTCCACTTGCTGGCACATCAAATTTTTGTGCTGTTAAAGTACAAGAGGTCCCCACTGCTCCTCCTATGATTGCTGCCCTTGCTCCATATACAGCTGCTGATACGCCATGAGCTCTTCTTGCTCCAAATTCCATAACTGGTCTGCCTTGTGCTGCATTTACAATTCTACTTGTTTTGGTTGCAATTAAACTTTGATGATTGATAATTAATAATAAAACCGTTTCTAATAATTGGGCTTCTATTAATGGTGCTTTTACGGTAATTAATGGTTCATTCGGAAATATTACCGTTCCTTCTGGAATAGCCCAAATATCTCCTGTAAATTTAAAGTCTGATAAATAGGCTAAATATTCTTCTGAAAAAATCTTTTGCTTTCTTAAATAAGCAATATCTTCTTTTTCAAATTTTAAATTTTGTATGTAGGCAATCACTTGTTCTAATCCTGCCATAATAGCATATCCACCATCATCTGGTACGTTTCTGAAAAAAATATCAAAATAAGCCATTTCATTTTTATCTTTGGCAAAATATCCATTTGACATCGTAAATTCATAAAAGTCTGCTATTAATTCTAATTTTTCAGCCTCCATCTTTTTTTCTTCCTTTCTCCCTTTTTTATTTCAGTTTCGCTTGCTTTTGATTAAACTCTTTTTATTCGTAGCACAAATTTTTGCCATGTTGCTAATTTTACACTAACTGAATTCCTGCTTGTTCCATTAATTTAAACGCCATCTCATTGTATTCTTCTCTATTATGATTTGGGGCATCATAGGTCTCTACAGCATTTTTAGGTATCGTAATTTTGACATCTTTATCTTTTTGATCAAAGTAATTTTGCAAAGGAATGGCTAAATTCAACACGCAAATATCTGTACAACATCCTATGATAATTACCTCTTTCAAATTTACCATTTTGTCAATATCTCCTAAAAAATTAGGTGCATATATGGTGCTGGTTGAATTTTTTAGATAGATAAAAGCATCTTTTTCATAAGGCACTAATTCTTCTACTAATTGTGCTTCTTCTGTACCTTCTACACAGTGTACTGGATATCGGTTAAATTCTCTACAATTTACTTTATGGGTATCTTTTATAATAGCAATCGCTTCTCGTTCTTTTTGGATTCGTTCCATTAATTTAATGTGTTCTGGAATAATATGCTTTATATATGAATCTGCCATAGCACCTCTTGTTACAAATCCATTTACCATATCAACATTTATGATTAGCTTTTCTATTTTTTCTAATTCTTTCATCTTCTACCTCATGCTAGTTTTATACTAAGCATTTCTCCTTGTATAATAGATTTAGGTTTTTAAAAGGTTACCCATAAACCTTTATA
>CAOKEO010000035.1 GCA_948467495.1 uncultured Clostridium sp. | reverse complement strand
TATATCACTAGGAGTTTGAGGTTTCAATTTTCATTTAAGTTAACAGATTGATAAAAAGAAAAAGGAGAAAAGAGATGAAAATTACGAAGGAAAAATTAAATCTAGAAGAAGGACTAAAGAAGGAATGGGTAATCAGTAATGGTATAGGAGGATTTGCTTCTTCTACTGCTATTGGAGCCAATACCAGAAAATATCATGGATTATTAATTGCACCACTAACACCACCAGCTAGAAGATTTTTAGTATTATCGAAGGTAGATGAAAGCATAGAGATAAGAAACAAAAAGTATAATTTATATACAAATATATGTGAATCTTTTATTTCTCATGGTTATGAATACCAAGAAGAATTCAAAAAAGAAGAGGTGCCTATTTTTCAATATAAAGTGGGAAAAGTAGAAATTACAAAAATGATAGCGATGGAGTATGGACACAATACAGTAGGTATTTATTATAAAGTGAAAAATGAGGGAACAAAAGCCAAATTAACTTTAGCACCAATTGTTAATTTTAGAGATTTTCATCGAATGAGTACAGACCATTATTTTGATATGAGACAAACCGTAAATAAAACAAAAGTAAAATTAGTATTAGATGGCAATTCGCAAACACCAGTCTATATGCATGTATCAGAAGGAAAATATAAAGAACATCAAAATGATACTTTTTCTCATATGTTTTATATAGAAGAAGAAAAAAGAGGATTTTATCCAGAAGAAAACCATGCTGTACCAGGTGTGTATGAAATAGAAATACCAGCTAAGACAGAGAAGGAGATTTCATTTGTTTGTTCGTTAGAGGAAAACATTGAACAAAAAGAGGTAAAGAGATTTATCCATCAAGAAAAAATCCGATTAGGAGAAATCATACAAGAATCACAATTGATAAAAGAAACAAAAGAAAAGAAAACAAAAAAAGAGTTGGAAAGAGATGAGTTAATCAAAACCTATTTAATAGCAGCTGATAGTTTTGTTGCGTACCGACCATCTTTTGGCTTACATACGATTTTAGCAGGATATCCCTGGTTTTTGGATTGGGGACGTGATACCCTAATTGCTTTTGAAGGTTTGTTATTAATTCCAAAAAGGTTTGAAATCGCAAAACAAGTGTTATTGACGATGATTCGAGATGTTAAATTTGGATTAGTGCCAAATGGTTATTCTGGTTATGATAATAGACCATTGTATAATAGTGTAGATGCTTCTTTATTATTGTTTGAACAGATACAAAAATATGTGGAATATACGAATGATTATGAATTTGTAGAAAAGAAGATATATCCGGTTTTACAAGAGGTTATTGAAAATTATGGTCAAGGGATTGATGTAGATAACAATAATATTTATTTAGATACAGATGGTTTAATCGTTTCTGGGACAGAGGAAACACAAAATACTTGGATGGATGCCAAGTATAATGGAGTAGCTGTTACACCAAGAAATGGAAAAGCAGTTGAAGTAAATAGCTTGTGGTATAATGCCAATCGAATTATGGCAGATTTAACGAAAAAATTGGGACATCCTATTTTGGCAAAGAAATACAAGGATTTAGCAGAAAAATGTAGAGTTGCTTTTTGTGATAAATTTTACAATGAAAAAAAGAAATGCCTATATGATGTACTTGGTGATGACAAGATAAGGCCAAACCAATTATTTGCTTTAAGTTTGACATTTCCGATTTTAGACCCGAATTCAGCAGAAGCAAGACAAATGTTAGAAACCGTAGAAAAGAAATTATTAAATTCGTATGGCTTGAAAACATTAGCCAAAGGCGAAGAAAATTATGTGGAAATTTATGAAGGAGACCCAGAAAAGAGAGATACTAGTTATCATCAAGGCATTACTTGGCCATGGCTATTAGGCTTGTATTATAATAGCTTGAAAAATAGGTTGCAAGCTACGAAAAAACTAGAAGAAAAGAAAGTATGGGAAGAAAAGTTAGAAAAGTTCAGAGACAAAACAACAAAAACATTCCAAAAGGAGATGTTAAATCAAGGCTGTATGGGTGGTATTGCTGAACTTTATGATTCCGCGAAACCACAGTTACCAAAGGGTACCATTAATCAGGCTTGGAGTGTGGCAGAAGTGTTTCGAATTGTTCTAGGAAAATAGGATGGTGTTGAAAAGGATAATTAGCTTTTACAATGGGAATAGAAAGTTACAGAGAATCGTTACAAAAAATACCGAACAAATAAAAAATTCCTTCAAAAAAGGGCAAAAAAATGATAACATAGGGCAAAAGAAAGGAATGAAAGAGAAAAAATGAAAATTGAATTTGTAGGAACAGGTTCCATTGGAGCCATTCAATCCAGTAGCAGTACACTCATAGATAATAAATTACTGATTGACATGGGAAATGGAATTATTAAAAAGTTAAAACAGACAGGACATCCAATACAAGACATCGAGAATTGCTTGATTACGCATTTACATGGAGACCATTTTGGAGATATACCATATCTAATGTTAGATAGATTCTTTTATAAGATAGAAGTACCAATTCACATCTATGAACCAAAAGGATTAAAAAAGACAGTCAGAGAATTGTTTGACATTCTATTTCCTGGAGACTATGAAACGGTGCAAGAAATTGCTAAAGTTGATTTCATAGAATTTGAAAAGATGGAGCATGTAGATATAGGAAATGAAACTTATATTACCTCTTATGAAGTACAACATGGAAAATTAAAACCAGCCTATGGATTTATCGTAGAAAAGGATAACAAAAAAATAGGCTTTTCTGGTGACAGTTGCTATTGTGAAGCAATTGATACAATCATAAAACAAAGTGACTTTTCCATTTTGGATATGGCTTGGATGGAATCTAAAAAATCGCATATGGGATTAGAGGACATTTTAAAAATCACAGAGATGTATCCTTATAAAAAATTTGCTACGACTCATATGCAAGATTATACAAGAGAACAAGCCCAAAAACAAAAAATAGAAAATGTAATAATTCCAGATGATGGAGATAAAATCGAATTATAAGCTAGGAGTAAAAGGATGTTATCAATTGAAAATTTAGAAAAAGAACTAAAAAATGGAAAACTACAAAGTTTGTATCTTTTATATGGAGAAGAACTATTTTTATTGGAATCTTCTTTAAAAAAAATCAAAACCTTATTTGGAGATTGTACCAAAGGAATTAATTACATTACAATCGATGAAACCAATTATAGTGAACTAATAGCAGATATTGAGACTCCAAGTTTTGGTTATGAAAAAAAGCTAATTATTGCAAGAAATACGGGATTACTAAAAAAAGAAGGGAAAAGAAAAAACGCAGAATTAGCTAAATGGAAAGAAAAGGTAAATCGTTATTTAAAAGAAAATATAGAGCTAATTCATACTAGTGTAGTTTTAGTCTTTGTCGAGGAAGAAGCAGATAGTAAGCAAGAACTATATAAAACGATAGATGCGTTAGGCATGGTATGTAAATTTGACTATCAGAAACCAATGCAAATTGAAAAAAGAATGAAAGCAATTTGTCAAGGGTACAAAGTAGCAATTGAAGATAGCACTTTAAGGTACTTTATTGAAAGTTGTGGCACTAATATGCAAGATTTAATCAATGAGATACGAAAATTGATTGAATATGCAGGAGAAGGAGGAAAAATACAAAAAGAAGATATTGACAAATTATGCATCAAAAAGTTAGAAAGTGTTATCTTTGATTTAACGGATTCTTTAGGAAAAAGAGATATAACAAAAGCATTAGAAGTTTTAACAAATTTGATTTATGCCAAAGAACCAATACAAAAAATTTTAATTACTTTATATAACCATTTTAAAAAATTATATTTTGTAAAACTTGCCGTAAAATATAAGAAAGACATCATAACTAGCTTGAATTTAAAGCCAAATCAGACTTTTTTAGTGAACAAATATAAAACACAGGCTCAATATTTTAAAGAAATGGAATTGAGAGATATTTTACAAAATTTGAGAGATTTGGATTTTAACTATAAAAATGGATTGGTGGATTTGCAAATTGGTTTAGAAACAATTCTTTGTGGCTTTTGTTGTTAATTTTAGAGTAGGAGAAAAATATGACTGAGTATGAAAAGAAAAATGTAGATAGAATAATTCATGATATAAAAGAGAAAGAAAGGTCTGGTAAAATACCCATTCCGAAAAAAGCTTTTTATGTATATCATGAATTAGGTGATATTTATCAATATAAAGTAAATTTTATGTATAAAAACCACAGTGATTTTTATGAAGAAATTTATCAAAAATACAAATTTATCAAGAGGGCACAACAGAAGACGGAGAGGCAATTTGTTTGGATATGAATAGAACTTTTGTAGAAACTTTGCAAGAATTAGGAATCAATGCACATATCAGTTTTTGTGATGCTAGAAATCCATTAAGCCATGTAGATGCTTGTTTTGAAGATGAAGAAGGAAATTGGTATTATGCTAATTTAACAGCAGATATTATGCCAATTAAAACAGGAATGAAAACGAGAGGTTTTGCTTTATCACAAGAACAATTGTATCGCAAATTTTTTCATGAAAAGGCAAGTGAAAATCAAGAATTCTACTTATATGAAATGAATGAAGAAAATGATGGAAAGCCATTTGTGGGGATATCACAGACACAATTAAAACAGTGGGAAGATGAATTTGGATATACGTATAAAGGATTGTACACTGATGAAGTGTTGGAGATGCTAGCGAAAGAAACGAAAGATGAAGAATTTATTTCTGACTTTTTTGGTACCAATAAAAAGGATGAATTAGTTCAAAAAAGGTTAGAATTTATTATGAAAAGATTGGAGATTATAAATGTTCATAGAAGAAAAAAGATAGGAGATGTAGAGGCATTACAATATTATAGAAAAATAATAAAAAAGCTTTTTTCCCCACAAGAAATTAAATATTTGCAGGGATTTATGGGGTTTGTAAAAGAAGATGGGATAACAAAAGCTAGAAATATAATTGTAGTAAAAAAGGAAAAAGAGAATATTTATTACTTATATAAGACAGATAGTCAAATTTTTGAAAAAATTGATAAAGAAGAATTGTTAAAAGAACCTATAAAATATTATGCAAAGAAACAAGAAGAAGACTTTTCAGAAGTTATTAAATCTTTAGAGGAAAGAATACAAGGAATAGAAAGAGAATAAAAATGTATAATAAAACCCAATATTGATAAAAATAAACATAACAATATTTTTATGAATAGGTGGTTTTTTTATGTTAAAAAATAAAAGGAAAATAACAATTTTTTGTGTTATAGCAATGGTTGCCATTCTAATAACGGCAATTATCTTATTTTTTAAAAATAAGTCAGTAGAAACGTTATCCAAATATGGTTCAAGAGGAAGTGAAGTTACACAAATACAAACCAAATTGAAAAGATGGGGCTATTATAATGGAAATATAGATGGAATTTATGGAACACAGACAGTAAATGCCGTAAAATACTTTCAAAGAAAAAATGGATTATCAGTAGATGGAATTGCAGGACCAGCAACTTTAAAAGCAATGGGAATTTATGGCTCAAGTTCATCCTCTGGTTCAGGTTCTGGCACTAGTAATTCCAGCAATGTTAATTTATTGGCAAGATTAATTTATGGAGAAGCAAGAGGAGAACCCTATACAGGTCAAGTAGCAGTAGGAGCAGTCGTTATGAACCGTGTAAAAAGTAGTTCATTTCCTAACAGTATATCAGGAGTTATCTATGCATCAGGAGCATTTGATGCAGTTAGAGATGGGCAAATTAATTTAGCACCAAATTCAGATGCTAAAAAAGCAGCACAAGATGCTATCAATGGTTGGGATCCTAGTTATGGAGCGATTTATTATTTTAATCCGTCTACTGCTACCAATAAGTGGATTTGGTCAAGACCAATGACAGTAACAATTGGTAGACACAGATTTTGTAAATAGAAAATATCTCCACTGATTCCGAGAGTGAATGGGGACGACTTTCGATATTAATTTTTAATAAGTTTATTCTATTTTTTATTTGTAACTCCCAACATCACACAGTCTGTAATTGCATAACAGACTGTAAGTTTGTTGGTCCCCACGAATTGTTACTGCATAAAAAATAGAATAAACTTTTAAATAAAAACATAATTTAGTTTAAGTCGTCCTCATTCACTCCCGAAAGTGCGGACATTTTGGCTCTTGACAAACTAATGGCAAATTGATAAGATAGAATTGATATTTTAGCAAGTGGAGGAAAAAATGATATTATATCCTGATGCCTATTTCGACAAAGTAGAACAAATTACGGTAAAGTTTTTGAGAAAAAATAAGATAAAAGCATTAATTTTAGATGTTGATAATACTTTAATAGATTATAATAGAAAAATGAAAGAAAGTATAATTCGTTGGGTAGAAGAAATGAAAGAGGAAGGTATTAAATTATTTATATTATCCAATACCAATCACAAAGAAAAAGTGCAAGAAGTAGCAGAGAAGTTAGGAATACCTTACCATAATTTAGCAAAAAAGCCATTTAAAACAGGTTTTTTGAGAATACAAAAATTATGGAAAGAAAACCCAGAGAATATAGGTGTAGTAGGAGATCAGATTTTTACAGATATCATAGGAGGTAATCGTTGTCAAATGTTTACCATTTTAGTAGAACCAATTGACACAAAGGATTTTTGGTACACGGCATGGAAAAGACCATTAGAGAATAAAATAAAACATAGATATAAGAAGAAACAAAGGAGTAATAAAGATGTATTTTAATGATGTACATATTGCTTATTATGTGGTGGCAGGAATAATAGGGTTCGTAATAGGACAATTAACAGATTGGGCAAATAAAAGGTTACCAGAATATAAAAGCGTGATTTCAAAAGACATTATTAGTGAATATAGAATAAAATTCAGACCGAATTATATATTAATGTTATTAACAGCAGCCATATATGTAACCTTAATTTATGTTTTTGGTATAAAAGATACGATAATTGGTAATTTAGATTTAATTAAATTTTTGATTTTAACACCTATGTTATTATCCGTATTTGTCATAGATTTTAAATTACAAATTATACCAAATCGATTAAATTTGACGATATTTGAAATTGGTTTTATATTTTCTTTTTTATATGGCTTGTCTAATGTTGCTATTACCATTAATATGTTACTAGGAATGTTAGCAGGAGGAGGAATTTTCTTTTTTATTACTTTGCTAGGAGGTCTTTTCTATGGAAAAGAGGCGATGGGATTTGGCGATGTCAAATTAATGGGTGCTTTAGGATTATTTTTTGGATTATCTAATATTATTATTATAACATTATTGTCTTTTTTAATAGGAGCAATCCTTAGCATCGTTTTATTGCTAACAAAAATTAAAAAGTCAGATGAATACATACCATTTGGTCCATTTATTGTAATAGCTACGTTTACTAGCATGTATGTACCTTTTGAACAAATAAAAATGATATTGATGGAAATATTTACATTAGGCATGTACCATAGATAAGTTTGTTTACGAAAGGGGAAATGAGAAATGAATGCTAAGTTGCAATGGTTAAGAAATAAAATGTCAAGTCTAGATTTGCAAGGATTAATATTAACGAATCCGGTTAATATACGTTATTTAACAAATATTGATGCAGAAGGGATTTTTCTTATTACGAGAAAAGAAAATATTTATATTACGGATGCTCGCTATATAGAAAAAGTTCATACAACGCTAACATTATTTGATGAAATTATTGTATATGATGTACATGATGTTTCCAAAGATGATTATGAAAATTTCTTTTTATTCTGTGAAAATGTAGGATTTGAGGAATATGATATTTCTTATGCGAAATATAAAGAATATATCAGAAAATTTAAAATTCATAATTTTGTGGAAACAGAGCATATGATAGAAAAGCAAAGAATGATAAAAGATGTAGAAGAAATTGACAATATAGAAAAAGCCTGTGAGATAACAGACAATTGCTTTAGCTATCTATTAACCTATATTAAACCAGGTATGACAGAAAAACAAATAGCCAATGAAATAGAAGAATATTTTAAGCAAAGAGCAGATGGCTTGTCTTTTGAAACAATTGTAGCATCTGGTGAAAATACTTCACAACCTCATGCTTCTCCAACCAATCGAAAAATACAAACAAAAGATATCATTACGATTGATATGGGATGTAAGGTGAATGGCTATTGTTCTGATATGACTCGTACGATTTTTGTAGGGGAAATACCAGAAGAGGTAAAACCAGTTTATAATTTAGTTTTGAAAAATCAGCTACAAACTCAAAAACAGTACAAAGATGGGGAAAACACAAGATTGCTTACCAAAATGGTGGAAAATGACTTTAAATTACATGGTTATGATTTAATACATGGTTTGGGTCACGGTGTAGGGATGGAAATTCACGAAGAACCATATGTTAGTTATCATTCTGATATGCCATTACGAGAAAATATGATTGTTACCAATGAACCAGGTATTTATTTACCAGGTAGATTCGGTGTGAGAATTGAAGATACTGTTCAAATTACAAAATTTGGTTGTATAAATTTAACCAAATCTGAGAAAAATTATATTATAATATAAGTGCATAGAATTGTTACCGTTTACTACTAAAGTATATCGTGAAAAATTTATGCTATCTTTTCTAAAGTAATTCTCAAAAAACAAGACGTCTAAATCGTTATGGGAATTGATTAATGATATGGTATAATACTTGATTTTTTTGGAAATATGTAGTAGAATATTAAATATTAATTGACAAATAAATGAAAATTGAGAGGAGAAATGATTATGGCAGCCGTATATTCAGCAGGAGATTTTAGAAATGGAACAACTTTTGAAATGGAAGGAAATGTGTATCGAATTGTAGAATTTCAACATGTAAAACCAGGAAAGGGGTCAGCATTTGTAAGAACAAAATTAAAAAATGTAATGACAGGAGCAACATTAGAAAAGACTTTTAATCCATCTGATAAATTTCCAGCAGCAGAAATTGAAAAAAAGGTAATGCAATACTTATATAATGATGGAGGATTATATTATTTCATGGATAATGAAACATATGATCAAATGCCATTAAATGAAGAACAATTGGGAGATTGTTTAAAATACTTAAAAGAAAATATGGAAGTAACAATGCTTTCTTACAAAGGAAATACTTTTGCAGTAGAACCACCAACATTTGTAGAGTTAGAAGTTACATACACAGAACCAGGTTTTAGTGGGAATACTACGACCACATCAGGAAAACCAGCCAAATTAGAAACTGGTTTAGAAATCCAAGTTCCATTGTTTGTTAATATCGGGGATGTTTTGAAAATCGATACCAGAACATGTGAATACATGGAAAGAATATAAGAAAGGTGATTACAATATGGGAACATTAAAAAACGAATATAAAAGTTTTTTAGATGACATAGAAAAAAATATAAAAAATAAAGAAGACTTAGAATATGTGAAAGGAAGATTTGCTTCTTTTTTGGATGTTGTGCTAGACCAAATGGATTATATTATGGAATATAAAAAAGAAGAAATGGATAAATTGGAAGCTACACAAAATAAACTTAGTTCACAAATTGGTCAAATGCAACAAGTAATTGATAATATAGAAAAAGATATTTATGCAGAGGATGGATTTGATTTTGAAATTGTTTGTCCATACTGCGATTATGAATTTATCATAGATGTAGATGAAAATAAAAAAGAAATTGCTTGTCCAGAATGCCAAAATATTATAGAATTAGATTGGTCAGGAGATACAGAAGGAGAGGATGGCAAAGGCTGTTCAGGAAGTTGTCACGGATGTCAAGGCTGTGACGAAGATGACGATATGTAATAATAAGGTGTTGCTTGGGAATGATATATCCCTTGCAACATTTTTTTTGCCAAAAAGAACATCCCTTTTTGTATATTTAGAAAATCCATAAAAAAGGTTATTTTATTTTTTATTTGCAACTCCCAACTGCGAACCAACTGTAACTAAAGTAACAGTTGGTAATCTTGTCGGTCCCCCCGAATGGTTGCTTCCTAAAAAATAAAATAACCTTTTTACTAATTATTGGAATGTGTCAAAAAGGAATGCCCCTCTTGGCACATTCCAGCGTCTATTAAAAATAATTCAAAGGATTTACATATTTACCATCAATACGAATTCCTAAATGAAGATGTGGACCGAGTGGTAGCTCCATTGGTAGGATTTCCTTGTGCATCATAATATTGATTTCCTTTTACCCCATAAACAATTTTAGGTCCAACACAACCAATAACTTGTCCTTGTTTGACTTGGTTTCCTACAGTTACCATCCAATTAGGGTCACAATGACAATAACTTACTTTGTAATTGTCAAATGAAAGGGTTATGGTGTAACCACCAGCACCAAGGAATTCACGAAAGGTAATTTCGCCATCATGTACTGCAATCAATTTGCTGCCAGGAGGAGCAGGGATATCAATTCCAGAATGAGAAGAAGAAGCACCGACTAGTAGGAGAAGTACGTTTTCCAAAAGCGGAACTTATTTTCGTATAGCCAGGAATTGGCCACACGAATCCATTTGGGTTAAAATCTAAAATTTCAGAATTATTATTAGGGGAGTAAGATAAGTTGTTAGAATGAAATATAGGAATGAAAAAAATAAGGATAAAAAAAGAAAGTATAAAAAGAAAAATAGAAAAAGATTTCAAGTTTCTAAAAATGGAAATCACCTCGAATTAAATTAAGAATAAAAAATATAGATAGTAAATAATAATATGGCAGGGGTAGAAGGATTCGAACCCTCACAGGCGGTTTTGGAGACCGATGTGCTACCATTAACACTATACCCCTAAATTTAAAAAGCTAATTACTATATTAGCATAAAAGAAGTTTTTTAGCAATAATTTTCACAAAAATTATTGACTTTTTTTTAATCGGATAATATAATATATGAAATTAAATCATTACGGTGAAGAAGAAAAAGTATGGAAATATTCATTTTTAGAGAGTTGGTAATGGTGAAATACCAGCAATGAATACATATGGGGAGCTTTGGAGTAATATTCAAATTAAGGTGCTTAAAATTTTAAATTTTAAGAATTAGGGTGGAAACGCGGAAAATAACTTTCGTCCCTAACAGTAATGTTAGGTCTCGGAAGTTTTTTATTGTATAAGAAAATTACGTGATTTTACCTGTCAACAAAATCGTACATAAAAATAGTTTGAAAAGGAGGAAATACTATGATAAAATCGATGGACACATTAGTGGCACTTTGTAAGAATAGAGGATATATCTATCCAGGTTCTGAAATTTATGGAGGATTAGCCAATACATGGGATTATGGCCCTTTGGGAGTAGAGTTGAAAAACAATGTAAAAAAGGCATGGAGGAGAAAATTCATACAAGAAAATAAATATAATGTAGGTCTCGATGCCGCTATTTTAATGAATCCAACTACTTGGGTGGCATCTGGACATGTGGGAGGCTTTTCTGACCCACTAATTGATTGTAAAGCATGTAAAACAAGACATAGAGCCGATAAATTAATCGAAACATGGGCACATGAACAAGGAAAAGATATGATTGCAGATGGTATGTCAGATGAAGAAATGATAAACTTTATGGATGAAAATCATATCAATTGTCCGAATTGTGGAGAACACAATTTTACCGATATCCGAAAATTCAATTTGATGTTTAAAACATTTCAAGGAGTAACAGAAGATACGAAAGCAGAAATTTATTTAAGGCCAGAAACAGCACAAGGAATCTTTGTTAATTTTAAAAATGTGATAAGAACTACAAGAAGAAAGTTGCCTATGGGAATTGCACAAATAGGGAAGGCTTTTAGAAATGAAATTACACCTGGAAACTTTACTTTTAGAACACGTGAATTTGAACAAATGGAGTTAGAGTTTTTCTGCAAGCCAGGAACAGATATGGAATGGCAATCTTATTGGAAGAATTTTTGTAAGAAGTGGTTACTAGATTTGGGAATGACAGAACAAAATATTAGATTAAGAGACCATACACCAGAAGAATTATCACACTATAGTAATGGAACAACCGATATTGAATATGCATTTCCATTTGGTTGGGGAGAATTATGGGGAATTGCAGATAGAACAGACTTTGACTTAAAAAGTCATATGGAAGTATCAAAAGAAGATTTCCATTATACAGACCCAGAAACAGGGGAAAAATATGTACCATATTGTATTGAGCCATCAGTAGGAGCAGATAGAGTGACTTTGGCATTTTTATGTGATAGTTATGAAGAAGAAGATTTAGAAGAGGGAGATACCAGAACGGTTTTACATTTACATCCAGCCATAGCACCTTATAAGGCAGCAGTTTTACCGCTTTCTAAAAAGTTATCAGAAAAAGCAGAGGAAGTATATCAAAAACTTGCTAAGAAATTTATGTGTGACTATGATGAAACAGGAAGTATTGGTAAACGTTATAGAAGAGAAGATGAAATTGGTACGCCATATTGTGTTACAGTCGATTTTGACACATTAGAAGATGAGACCGTTACAATAAGAGATAGAGATACCATGGAACAAATTAGATTAAAAATTGATGAGGTTGCCAATTGGATAGGTGAAAAATTAGAATTTTAAAGATAAAAATCCCACTTAAAAGATTTTCAAAAGTGGGATTTTATCAATTTTCATTATAAATTTCTTTCATATAAATCTTTGATAAATACATCTTTTTCCTCAAAGTTATCGACAAAACCAATTTTTGCCATTTGCTCACTTTCATTGATACCTTGTACCCAAACAGGTCTTTCATCATAATAAATGTCAAATTTATAATCGTTATTTAAAATAGTATTCATTCTTTCTAAATCCATATATCAAACCTCCATTTTATTCTTATTAAGTTACTGTTCAGCGTTATTAATATTCCTTTTTATAGTGAAAGTTTAATATACTATTTTTGAAATACCGCGTAAGCGACCAGCTACTGCATACTGCCACTGTAACAAGCAAAGCTTTAACAGTGGACAGCAAAACGAGCAAAGCGAGTGCGAATTGGAACAACCTACATCATTTAAATTATATAAAATTATTGGTTAAAATAATTTTATATAATTTAAATATCAGAGGGTTGTGACACCAAGGTATGAAAAAATAATATATTAAACTTTCACATAAGAAAATAAAAAACAGTAACCTTATTAAGAGTATATCCATAAAAATTAAATTTATAACAATTGACTTATCAATTTATTTACGTTAAAATGGACAAAAAGGAGGAAGTTTATGAAGATACGATATCAAGATAAAATAATAGAGATAGAAAAAGCAACCACAATACAAGATTTACTAAAAGAAGAAATTAGAAATAGTGAATATCCTGTGATAGGAGCGATTTTTAATCATGAATATGTGAATTTAGGTTACCAAATAAAGCAAGAGGGAGAAATCAAATTAATTGATATTTCTACTAAGGAAGGTACGAAAATATATCGAAGGACTATCATTTATATTTTGGGAAAAGCTTTTGAAAAAGTGTGTCCCAATAAAAAGATGATAGTAAATTATCAATTGCCAAACTCTATGTTTTGTGAAATGGAAGGGGGACAAATTACAGAAGAGTTAGTCCAAAAATTGAATGATGAAATGCATGAAATTGCAAGAGCAGATTTACCAATTAAGCAAGTTATTATGACACGTGAGCAAGCAAAAGAATTTTATCAAAAAGATGATACGTCCAAAGGAAGATTACAGTTAGATTTGGCAGAGAATAAAGAGATTTTTATGTATTATTGTGAAGATTATTATAATTATTGTTATGGAACGTTAGCTAATCGAACAGGGGTTGCGAAAATATTTGAGATTATGAAATATGAAGATGGCTTTTTGGTAAGATATCCAACGTCATCAAAACCAAGTCAGCTGCCAAAATTAATTCAGACAAAGAAATTGGCTTGGGCATTAGATGAATATGATGATATTCATAAAATTTTAAATGTGAATACCGTATATAAATTAAATAAGGCTATTGAAGAAGATAATATCAAAGATATTATTATGTTGGATGAGGCTTTACATGAAAAGAAGATTGCCCATATAGCAGATGAAATTGCTAAAAATAGAAAGGTAAAAATGATTTTAATTGCTGGTCCATCTTCTTCTGGAAAGACTACATTTGCACAAAGACTTGGAATTCAACTAAGAATTAATGGAATCAAACCAGTTACCATTTCTGTTGACAATTATTTTGTAGAAAGAAAAGATACGCCAATAGATGAAAAGGGAGAATATGATTTTGAATGTATTGAATCCATAGATTTAGATTTATTTAATAACCATCTAACCCGTTTATTAAATGGCGAAGAAATAGAAATGCCAGAATTTGATTTTCATGTTGGAACTAAAAGGTACAATGGCAAAAAGCTAAAATTAGAACCAGATCAAGTATTGGTAATTGAGGGTATCCATTGTTTAAATGATCAATTAACCAGTAAAATTGCCAAAGACCAGAAATATAAAATCTATATTAGTGCTCTAACTGTGTTAAATATGGATCGATATAATCGAATATCAACAACAGATACCAGGCTAGTTAGAAGGATTGTAAGAGATTATCAATTTAGAGGATATGATGCCAAACATACCATAGCTACTTGGCATAAAGTAAATAATGGAGAAGAAAAAAATATATTTCCCTATCAAGAAGAAGCCAATAGTATCTTTAATACCTCTCTTATTTATGAATTAGGTGTACTAAAAGGCGTAGTAATGCCATTATTAAAAGAAATCAAACAAGAAGAACCAGAATATGCAGAAGCAAGAAGACTTATTGACATGTTAAAATATTTTGAAACCATCCCACCAGAGTATGTTCCAACCAACTCATTACTAAAGGAGTTCTTAGGGGGAGGAAACTTTAAATATTAAAAAATTGCCAAAGGGGACGGTCCTTTTTGGCAATTTTGGGGAAAGAACGAGTAGAAAGTAATTGTAGAGTGATAAATAACAAATGCTGTAAAGGAGACACAAATAATGCAGAAAAATTTTGTTGAAATTGATGAAAAATTTATATGTGATAACTGTGGTAAAAAAGTACCAAAGCTAGGGTATTCTTGTAGAAATCATTGTCCTTATTGTTTGCATTCTAAACATGTGGATAAAAATCCAGGAGATAGACAAGAACAATGTCAGGGAGATTTAGAACCAGTTAGTTTAGAAATTGACGGCAAAAAGGGATATGTGATTATTTTTCGATGTAGGAAATGTGGTGCTATTCGAAAAAACAAAGCAGCTAAGGATGATAATATGGAGTTAATGATTGATTTAAGTAGTAAACAAATTTGATGTGCAATGACGGACGTTTCTTTTTGTCCTTTTTGGGCATGGCTGGGTGCTACACATGTATTTTTATATCATTCCTCGGTTTGTTCCATAACAAAGAACATCTAATAAAATCAATCAGCGCCCTCATGGTTGTGAGATTCCCTAATTGATTTTATAAGATGTTCTATTATTATTTCACTGGCACATTCGTCATTTTATAAAAATACATGTGTAGCACCCAGCCATGCCCAAAATCATCCAAAACTAAATGTGACAAAAAGGGGCGCCCTCTTGTCACATTTTTAAATTTTTCGATTCAAATTTCCGTTTGTATAATCTTTTCCTTCCAATCGTTTTCCATCTGTTACAGTTTGCACAATGGTATTGATTTGCGAGATATCTTCTGTTAAAATATCAATTCTGGCGTAATTAATTGGAAAGTCTTGGGGAGAAATTGAGCTTATTTTACTATTAAATAGAGTAGTTACTGTTTGAATATTATCAGGCATAATAGGAAAACTCATATTAAATCTATCTTTCAAAAAATAGTTTTTTTCATTTTGACAACGAGCTTTACACTCTGGGTAGCACTTATCGGTTTCACCGAAGCAAGCAGTATTTCATATTCATTAAAGGAATTCTTCCATATACCATTAATTCTTTTTGAAGATAGTTATATTGGCATAAAGAGTGAATGGTATTTTTGTCTAATTCTGGCGATATAGTAAATCGACTAATGCCCAATTCTTTGAGTGTTAGGACAGTATTAGAGTTGAAAACATTAAAAGTATAATTGGCTACTAATTTAAAGTATTTATCTAAATCTGTAAATAACTCGTTTAAAAGTGCAATATTACAAATGTTTGAGATGACAAATCCTCGAATATCGTATTTTTTAACGGAGTTTTCTGCATTGGCATAAAATAGATTCCTATAATTTCCTTTGATAATGGTTGGCATATAAATATAGGTATTGAAATTTTGACTTACTGTTTTTAGTATAGAGTCATATTTTCTTCGGATAAAATATTTCAAAGGAATGTATAAATTATCAATCTGTTGGCTTAATTTGGTATAGTCAAAGTCTGGATTCAAACAGTTTAACAAAACAGAAATTTTTGGTTTGTCTAAATAGAAATCGGTTTTAGCATAGCTTCTCATATCAGATAATATGGTATCTTTGATGGCATAGGAAGTTGCCTTAGAGGATGCCTTTTCTTGGTAGTTACGAGAACAATGATGAATGGCGTAATCTTCGACTTGTTGTAAAGCATTTCTACGAAGCTGATTCAAAGTACTTATCTTAGGAATAAATACATTGTCATCTAAAATAACGGTTACATTTTTAAATTGATAAGGCGTTGCAGAAGTTTTGGTTATTTGTTGGATAACGTTTTTTTCTTCTAATGGTTTATTTTTTGCCTTCATAGGGAATTCATTTAATTCGTAATGAATGTTTAAATCTTTATATAATGCCACAGAATTGGCTGGTGTAATATGAATGGAGATAGGTTTTCCTTTTTTTATTGTGATTTTACCATTTAAAGGGATTTGTCGATTTTCTTTTTGATAACTTTGTTTGGCAAAGGAGGATAAATCTTTGGATGACATTTTATAAAGCTTATTGTTACAAGCGATATTTCCCTTCATTCTTCCAATGGTAACGGTTTGACCAATTTTTGTTTCTACTATATTTTTGTTATTTTCCATTAATTCTGAAATGGTATAAACTCCTTGTTCATTTTCTAGCGATATGGTATCTCCAATTTTAATAGGTTCTTTTAATTTTACGGTAATCAAACCTTTATTTTTGTTATAATTTTGGACTTTTCCTAGCCATAATCCCATATTATTAGGCTTGTCTTTAAAAACTAAGTTTTTATTGGGTTCGTTATCTAAATGACCAGAAGAAGACATGCCACGATTAAATACTTGCATTAATTTTTTTCTATCTTTTTTATCGACTACATAAGGTTGATGCGATAAAGCTAAATTGATATATTTTTTGTAAATTCTAGTGACAGTTGCTACATATTCAGGAGATTTCATTCTTCCTTCAATTTTTAAACATTTTACTCCGATTTTAATAAAAGAAGGAATATAGTCTAAACTGCATAAATCACGGGTACTAAGTAGATAGCCACTATTAATTTTTTTATTATTTTCAAATAATTCATAAGGAAGTCTGCATGGTTGAGCACATTTTCCACGATTGCCAGAACGACCACCAATCATACTAGAAAATAAACATTGCCCAGAATAAGAGATACATAAGGCACCATGAGCAAAGCATTCAATTTCAATGTCAGTGTTTTTACTGATATAATCAATTTCATCCATAGAAAGTTCACGGGCTAAAATGACTCTTTTAAAACCAAGGTTTTGTAGTTCTAAAGCACCACTTAAACTATGTACTGTCATTTGTGTGCTAGCATGGAGAGGCAAATCAGGAAAAAGTTCTAGCAATTTGGTGGCAAGACCTAAATCTTGAACAATAATGGCATCAATTCCATATTCATAAGCTTTTTTTGCTAAATTTAAAGCAAATGTAAATTCATCATCTTTAATGAGCGTATTCAAGGTCAAATTTGTTTTGACACCACGAATTTTAGCATAATGAATGGCTTTTTCTAAATTTTCTAGATTAAAGTTATGGGCAAAGGCTCTAGCACTAAACATGTCTGCTCCAAAGTAAACACTATCAGCACCATTTTGTACAGCTGCTTTTAGGCATTCAAAATCACCAACAGGTGAAAGTAATTCTATCATAATTATTCCCCTTTTCTTGCTTATTATATCATAAAATGTAATAAATTGTAACTATTTTTTTCTTACTAAAACATTTCGTTAAAATATGGCAAAATTTAGTTGACTAACCAAAAGGCAAATGATAAAATAAAAGCAGAAATTCGAATAATGGAGGAAAATATATGAAAATGCAAAAGAAAATAATTAGAGTGATGATGCTTAGTATTAGTATCTTATTTGTTTTATTGACAATTCAAACAAATGCAGTTAATACAACCAATCAGGAAAATAACAACGCCAATCAAACATCTTCTAGTAATACAGCTGCTAATAAAAATACAAACCGTAATACTACCAATCAAAGTACTACCAAAAATACAACGACAAAAAATGCTAATAATACGGATAATACGGCTAATATGGCTAATACAACGAAGACAAAATCTAGCAATGCCAATTTAAGTAATTTAGGAATTAAACCACATGATTTTACTGGTTTTAAATCTGGAACGACTTCGTATCAAGCCGTTATTCCAGAAGATACAAAAACAGTAGAAGTTTATGCTAAAACACAGGATGCCAAAGCAACAATAACTGGTACAGGAAAGAAAACACTAGAAAGTGGAGAAAATAAATTAGAAGTGGTAGTGACAGCAGAGGATGGAACGAAAAAGACTTATACGATTAACATTACTCGTGGTGAACCAAACGAAGGTGATGAGAATTTAGAAGAACCAGAAGAGGTAGATGGGTTGTCCACATTAAAAATAAAGGATGTAAACCTATCCCCAGAATTTAAAACAGATATTTATGAATATGCTGCTAAATATATTGGAGAGAATACAAAATTAGAGATTGAGACCATTCCAACGAGTGAAAATTATAAGGTTGAAGTAATTGGAAATGAAGATATACAAGAAGGAGAAAATATTATTACTGTCTTAGTATCTGAAAAAGATGGTGATAATGTAGCTACTTATCAAATTACATTAAATAAAAGCTTAGTAGATGAAGAAGCAATTGCAAGAGAGGAAGCTGAAAAACAAGCAAAGCAACAAAGAACGATAATAGGAATTGTAGTGGCAGTAGTAATTTTAATAGCTATTATAGTATGGATTGTTCTAAAAAGGAAAAATAAAAATATAGCAGAGGAATTTTCGGGAGTTTCTTTGTATGGAAAAAATCATCAGGATGAGGAAAAAGAGGAGGAATTTCCAAAAGCGTTAAGAGAGGAAAAAGCAGAAGAAACATCTGATGGTCAGGAGGACGAGAAGAAAAACCAAAATGATTTAAACAAAGAGGAAGAAAAAAGTGATAAAGAGGAGTTGTCAAACGAAGAAGATGAGATAGAAAGTATGCCAAAAGAACAGATAAAAGAAAAGTTTTTGGATAATTATTCTAATTATGAAGAAGAATATGAGGCAGAGAGTAAAGAAAAGAAGAAGAAAGAAAAACGTAAGGGAAAAAGATTTAAGTAAAGTAAAATAAGTAAGAAAGAGGGTTCCTATTCTAGGATACCCTCTTTTGAGAATGTTGTTTTAATTAGCAACATCCGCCTCTGTTACCACCGCAACAACAACAGATTAATAATATAAGGATTATAATCCAGCAACAGTCATCACCGAAACCGAATCCACATCCGCATCCTCTATTTTCTGGCATAGTCTAGACCCCCTTCCATAAAGAAATATGTTTTCTTTTGTTTGTTTCCTTTGTATGTTATATAATATGTAGAAGGAAAAAATGTGTTACAATTTATTTTTGAAATTTATGTGAGTGAGTTATCAGGTTGAATTGACGGTTTATGTAAAATATGGTACAATATTAGTAATGGTATATACCATTTTTGAATAAATTTCTTCAATATCACTAGTGGAATAGCTAGATATAACAATTAAATAATATTTTTAAGGAGGAAAAGATTATGAAGAAAAAGATGATTGTAAGAATTATCATTTGCTTTTTTGCTATGATGAGTTTCATGTGCTTAACAGCAGAGGCTAAAGCAAAGCGGCAGCAGGTAAAAGGGAATGCAATGTCCAAATATTTGGACAGACAAATTCAAACTTGTAATGCAAAGAAATTGCTTGAAGTTGTTGAATGCAAGTATGCAACTGAAAGCCACTTAATGAGTGTGGTAGAAAAAGTAAAAGCCTATTATGAGGATGATGCGTTTTTTAGCATTACTAAAAAA
>CAOKEO010000034.1 GCA_948467495.1 uncultured Clostridium sp. | reverse complement strand
TTGTCACATTTCTTTTATTTCTCACAAAGGTTATTATATTTTTTATGAAGCAACATTTCGGGGGGACCAACGAACTACAGTCTGTTAAGAATTTACAGACTGTTTGATGTTGGGAGTTGCAAATAAAAAATCATAATAACCTTTTTTGAATTATTTTATGTCACAAAAAAGGGCTCCTCTCTTGTCACACAAACCTGTTAATCGCACATTGACTATTATCAGAAATCTAGGTATAATACTACTATCAATTTTTAGGAGATGAATCATGGATACAAACTTTTTAGAAAAATTAGAATTTTATAAAATCATAGAAATGGTAAGCAATTTTTGTGTTACCAAACAAGGAAAAGAACTTGCTTCTAATCTAGCACCTAGCAATGAAAAAGCAAAAGTTGAACAACTATTACAAGAAACACGGTGAGGCTGTCAATTTATCCTACCGCAATACCGTTCCTTCCTTTTTTGAAATTGCTGACATTACCATAGCATTAAAAAAATTAGAGAGCCATCATCCTTTATCTGCTAAATCGCTTTTAAATCTGGCTCAAATTTTTCAATTATCACAAGAATTAAAAGATTATTTTAATAAAGATTTTTTAGATAAATCGGAATACGCCATTTTGGCTAATGTGTTTTCACAACTATATGCTAATAAAGGAGTAACCGATAGAATATTACAATGCATTTTGGATGAAGAAACGATTGATGACAGAGCCTCGAAAACATTACAATCCCTACGAAAAAAGCAAAAAAAATTAGAACAAGACATTCGAGCGAAACTAAATGACATGCTTCACTCATCTACTTATTCAAAATATATCCAAGAAAATATTGTTACCCTTCGAAATGACAGATTTGTGATTCCAGTAAAAGAAGAATACCGTTCTCAAATAAAAGGGTTTATTCATGATATTTCTAATGCTGGTTCTACTGTTTTTATCGAACCTATCTCTGTTTTTGAGATGAATAATCAATTAAATGGTTTGAAAAAAGAAGAAACATTAGAAATCGAAAAAATTCTGCAAGAATTAACTGAGTTATTTTCTCCTTATCGTGAAGAATTAGAATTAGATGTTACTTTAATTGCTCAATTAGACTTTATTTTTGCTAAAGCCAAATTTTCAAAATCGATAAAAGCTACTACACCTATCATTACTACCAAAAAAGAAATCCATTTAAAAAATGCTAGGCATCCTTTTATTGATAAAGAAAAAGTAGTTCCTATTTCAATCGATTTAGGCGATGATTTTTCTGTATTATTAATCACAGGTCCTAATACAGGTGGTAAAACAGTTACTTTAAAAACCGTCGGTCTTTTAACTTGTATGGCATGTTGTGGTCTTAATATTCCTTGTGATGAAAATTCTAGCCTTTATGTTTTTGACCATATTTTTGCTGATATTGGAGATGACCAAAGTATTCTTGATTCTTTGAGTACTTTTTCTTCCCATATGCTAAATATTGTAGAAATTACAAAACAGGCTACTGAAAATTCCTTAATTTTAGTAGACGAATTGGGTTCTGGTACCGACCCTTTAGAAGGGGCAAATCTTGCTATTAGTTTATTAGACTATTTTAAAGAAATGGGAAGCTTAACAATTGCTACCACTCATTATCAGGAATTAAAACAATATGCTTTAGTAACAGATGGTTTTGAAAATGCTTCTGTTGAATTTAATCTTTCCACACTAAGTCCTACTTATAAACTGCTAGTTGGTATTCCTGGAAAGAGTAATGCTTTTGCCATTAGCCGAAAATTGGGATTAGATGAAGCTATTGTTGCAAAAGCCCAATCTTTTATGACTTCCAACCAAATTGATATCGAAAACTTATTAAAAAATATTTATGATAACAAATCTTCCCTTGAAAAAGAAAAATTACAAATTACAAAGGAATTAGAACATATTTCTACTTTAAGAAAATCTTTAGAAAAAGAAAACAAAGTGTTAAAACAACAAAAACAAGATGTAATCCAGCAGGCTAAAATAGAAGCTAGGAACATTTTGATGCAAGCAAAAGAAGATGCCAATGACATGATAAAAGAAATATCTTGTTCTACGAATCGAAAAGATTTGGAAAATGCCAGGAACACATTAAATACAAAGATTAAAGAGATTTCTTTCACTCCTATGATAAATAATAACCTTCCTTTAACGGATTCAAAAAATACCTTACAAGCAAAGGATATTAAACCAAATATGGAGGTTTTTGTAACAAGTTTGGGACAAAATGGTATCGTGCTTTCTCATGTTTCTAAATCCAATGAGGTTCAAGTACAAGTGGGAAGCTTAAAAATGAATGTGTCAATTGCATCCCTAACATTACCTAATAAAACAAATAAAAATATCAGTTCTTCAGCTGTAAATAATACGAGTGTTTCTTCTATTTCAAAAACGCGAATGATAAAATCAGAAATAAATGTGATTGGATTAAATGTGGAAGAATCTATTTTTGTGATTGATAAATTTTTAGATGATGCTTCTCTTGGTAAGCTTCAAACTGTTAGAATTGTTCATGGTAAAGGTACTGGAAAATTAAGAAAACGGTATTCATTCATTTTTAAAAGGAAATCCTCATATTAAATCTTTCCGCTTGGGAACTTTTGGCGAGGGTGAAACTGGTGTTACCGTTGTAGAATTAAAATAATTTATTGATAAAAGCCTATTTTTGTATGATATCTAAAATAGGTTTTTATAGCTTGTTTTTTTGTTCAATTCCAAAAATTTGATATCCTTGCATCTCTATGATTTTTTCGTCTTCTTCAAATCTCTTTCTATATTCCTCTAATCTTTCTGCATGTCCTGTTAAGACATCCAATATTAAGTCTATTTTGGTTCCATGCTCATATTCTATTTTTGCTACTGTATTTCCAAGTCTTGTTAATTCTTCTTTTATTTCTTCTTGATTGTTAGATAAATCTTCTTGTCCTTTAAATAATTTATCTTGATTCTGTAATATTTTGTTTATAATGACATCTGTTTTTTCTTGTCCTTTAAATAATTTATCTTGATTCTGTAATATTTTGTTTATAATGGCATCTGTTTTTTCTTGTCTTTTAAAGAATTTATCTTCATTCTGTAATATTTTGTTTATAATGGCATCTGTTTTTTCTTGTCTTTTAAATAATTCTTCTTGTCCATTTACTATTTTAATTAACAGTTGGTCTCTTTCTTCTTGCTTCATATTTCTACCTCCTTTCGTTCTACAATTTTCATGTATTATCTACAGCTAATACCCAGATTATATATCCCATAAAAACATTTGTCAAGAAAATTTCATCGTATTTTTTCGACAATATACAATTCTGTTTACTGTTCAGACTTATGATTTATTTTCTTATGTGAAAGTTTAATATATTATTTTTTCATACCTTGGTGTCACAACCCTCTGATATTTAAATTATATAAAATTATTTTAACCAATAATTTTATATAATTTAAATGATGTAGGTTGTTCCAATTCGCACTCGCTTTGCTCGTTTAGTCGCTTACGCGGTATTTCAATAATAATATATTAAACTTTCACTATAAAAAGGAATATTAATAATGCTGAACAGTAACAATTCTGTTTTACACATATTTTTCAACTATGACAACCGTTCTTCCACTTCTCGTTGTGCCAGCAAATTCTTGTATTACGAACCTACCTTTTCCCCTAATGGTAATCACATCCTTTAATTTTAATAGTTTCGAAGCTTTCGTCTCATTTTGTCCATTTATAAAAACTCTTTCTTGGTCAATGATTTGACAAGCTTTACTCCTAGAGGTTTTTGCTAAATCCGATACAAAATTATCCAATCTTAAAGAAGGAACTATAATTTTTACTTGTTCCACTTTTATTTCTCTTTGCCTCAATTGGGAAATTTCTTCTATGGTTACACAGCTATTTTCAAATCTTGTCAGTGATGGCAATTGTTGTTTCAATATATCTGCAAAATCTTCTACCGTAATTATATCTGCCCCTTGTTGACAAACTATAATATCTCCTACCTTTTCTCTCTTTAACCCTAGTTTAACAATGCCTCCTAAATAGTTTCTATGAGAACATTTTCCTTGTTCCTCTTCCGGCAACTCAATTCTTACTATTTTTACCATTTTATGATAATTTTTTTCCAACATCTTTTTATCATATTTATCTGGAAAAACAATGAAAATTTTTCTTTCTGCCTCCTCATATCCCCCATATAACTGATAATTTTCAAATTTGATTTTTCGTAAGAAATTTTCTACCAAAGAAATTTGATACATGTCTAAAAAATCAGTATATTCTATTTTTCCTCTCATTTTAGAAAATTCTATCTTATCTAATATTTGCGATAAGCACATTTTATCCTCTTGTTTTTTATAATCTTTTAATAGTTGTTGTTTGTCCATCTTTTCCCTATTTCCTTTCTTTAACATACCCAGATTAACATATCTGACTAGTATTACTATTCAACCTATCATTATTCTGATAAAAAGTACTAAAATCTAAACCGTGACTTCTTTGCATTCTTTCCTAAAATTTTTTATGATTGTTTCTTCATCCACTCCATAAATCTTTTCTAATTCCTCTACACTGCCATGTTCAATATACTGGTCAGGATATGCATAATGCTTCATTTTGACTCCTTGTAAATTCTCTTCCTGTATGCTTTCTTGTACAGCTGTTGCTAGTCCATTCATGATAGTTCCATCTTCCATCGTTATTATATTTTTCGTTTTCGTAATTGATTGTTTGATTGTTTCTTTATCAATCGGCTTTAAAAACCTGGTATTAATCACTTCAACTGAAATACCTTTTTGTTCTCTTTCAATTTTTTCTGCCACTTTCATGGCTCTTGCTACTGTCTTTCCAATGGCTATGATGGTTACATCTTTTCCTTCTTTTAATATTTCCGCTTTTCCCCAATTTAACTTTTCCTGTTTTTCCATTTTATAGGCATCTTCTCCACCTCTTGGGTATCGAATAACAACTGGTTTATTTAAATCAATCGCAAATTCTAACATTTCTTCCAATTCTTTAAAATTCTTTGGTGCCATAATTGTCAAATTAGGAACTAGTCGGAAAAATGACATATCTAATGTTCCTTGATGGGTCTCCCCATCTGCTCCTACTACGCCTGCTCTATCCACACACATCACGACTGGCAAATCTTGCATTGCTACATCATGGATTACTTGATCATAGGCTCTTTGGTAAAATGAAGCATAAATTGGCACAACTGGTATGGTTCCTTCTTTTGCCATACCTGCCGCTACTCCAACGGCATGTTGTTCTGCTATTCCGATATCAAAAAACCTATCTGGAAACTCTTTAGCAAATTCAGTAAGACCTGTCCCATCTTTCATAGAAGCTGTAATGGCAACAATGTTATCATTTTTTTTAGCTAACTCTACTAATTTTTCTCCTAATACTTTTGAATAATCTTTTTTCTTTTCTTTTTTACTTTTTCCTGTTTCTAAATCAAATGGTCCAGTAGCATGAAATCTGTCTGGATTCTTTTCTGCAATTGAATAGCCTTTTCCTTTTTTTGTTAAAACATGAAGCAAAACTGGTTCATTTAATCGTTTGCTAATTTTTAACATTCTTTCTAATTCTGCTATATCATGTCCATCCACTGGTCCTAAATAGCGAAAACCAATGTCTTCAAAAAACATCTTTGGAATCACCAATTGTTTAATACTTCTTTTTACTCTGATGACTATTTTGACAATGGCATCTCCTATTTTTGGAATCTTCAAAATCATGTTTTTTACGGCATCACTGGATTTATTATAAGATCTTTTGGTTCTCAATTTGCTAAGTAGCATGCTCATGCCACCAATATTTTTGGAGATACTCATTTCATTGTCATTTAAGATAACCGTCATCTTTGTCTTGCTCCATCCAGTATCATTAAGGGCTTCTAAAGCCATACCACCTGTTAATGCTCCATCTCCTATAACTGCTAATACTGAGTTATCCTCTCCTTTGATATCTCTTGCTCTTGCCATACCAAGAGCAGCAGAAATAGAAGTACTACTATGTCCAGTATTAAAACAATCGGAATCGGATTCTTTACTTTTGGGAAAACCTGCTATGCCATTTAATTTTCTTAAGGTTTTTAGTTCTTCTCTTCTTCCTGTTATGATTTTGTGTACATAGGTTTGATGTCCTACATCCCATACAATTTTGTCTTTTGGCACATCAAATACACTGTGTAGTGCAATGGTTAATTCTACTACACCTAAGTTAGAAGCTAGATGTCCTCCATTTTCAGATACGATTTCTAATATGTATTTTCTCATCTCTTCTGCTAATTGTTTCTTTTGTTCTATGTTTAATTTTTTTACATCTTTTGGCGAGTTTATCTTTTCTAACATTTTTGTCACCTATTTTTTTATTTTTTAGTATTCCTATTATATCACGTTTTTTGGGTTTTGCAACCTTATGATATTTTTAAATCTGGATATTTGTAACTATTCACAGGTGATATATTCCAATTAGAAAGTTTCTATATTTTTTATGAAGTAACAATTCGGGGGGACCAGCAAGAATACAGTCTGTTATAAGATTACAGACTGTTCGCAGCTGGGAGTTACCAATAAAAAATATAGAAACTTTTATTGCAAAAAACAAAACGTCTGAATAGTTACGGATATTTTTTGTTTTCTGTTAAATCTAAAAGTTATCCTCTATCGTAAAATTGAGTGTGTGCAGTTTGGAAGCATACTTATTAATAATTTTTATATAAACAAATCATTTAAAAAAAGATGAGTTATTTCTCATCTCTACTTGGTGTTATTTTATTCTTTTGTTCAAATCTTTTTTTTAATTCCCCTGCATACTCGCTATCTTGTCTACTTTGTATCGTCAAATCTGTAAATATCACCTTACCGTTTTGCACTACAAATTCCGCATCATACTCTTTAAAAGGTAGGTATTTTATATCACGAATCACCTGACTAAAAAGCCTAAAATCATCTGGATTCTCTTCTTGCATTTCTAATTGACTGATGGCAAATTTTTCTCCCATAATAGGTACAGTTACTCTATTTTTAATGGTTTCCTTTTTTTCAAAATCTTCATAAGTTTCCATACTTAATTTATCTGTTCCTGCTTCAAATCGTGAAATAGAACCAATTGTTTCTGGTACTACTGTTTTATGAACAATAGTATAATAGTCTCTTTTATGCTCTTGAATAAAGCTTCTTAGCTCATCCAAATCAGTACAATTATGAATAGATGGTAAACTAGTATTGTCATTCCTATTTCTTTTAGGTGATGTTCTTACACTCAAACCTTGTTTTAAAACTTGACTATTCTCATCTAATAAATTAGGATCAATTTGTTCTACTGTAGGAAAATCCAATATCTTTAGCATATTCAGTCCTTCTATTTTTGACATTTTCATTTATATACCAACTCCCATGTAATAAATGGCTTGTATAAAAGATTGTTCAATTCCTTGTTCACTTTGTAAATCAATCGGAATTTCGGTATCTCTCCTAGACAAACATGGTTTTAATTTCAAATCAGATGTAACACGAATGTACATATATTTGGGACAAGCTTCGCATATTTTATTGTCACATAAACTATGCATAATAGTGATATACCAATTTCCGAAAAATAAGTATTCTACTGAATTGCAATCTGATTCGATTACTTTATCCGCTTTTTTTCTTAATTTGTTAGTAAACTTTTTAAATTTTTCTTTGGTATAAGTAATAGCAAATCCATCTACAACAGATGGTTCAATTAGTCTCATTCCTAAATTGTTCTCTTGACATAAACGTATGATTGCTTGATAATCTTTTTCATCATATCTCTCATCAAAAATAACACAATTGATTCTAACTTTTCCTGTAAACTTTTTTATGGTTCGTTCTAAATTTTCTTTTACTAGTTCAAAATCAGAAAATCCACTTAAATATTCATATTTTTCTTTTTCTAAAGTATTTAAACTTAAAGTTAAAGCATTTACATGATACTGATTTAGCAAGGCAATATTTCTTTCATTTAACAGGGAAATATTGGTGGTCAAATCCACATAAGGTATATCAATTTCTCTAATGTAGGCTAATAATTCTTTCATTTCTGGATATAACAGTGGTTCTCCTCCTGTTAATTTAATTTTATTGATGCCAAATTCTTTGGCTATTTTCAAAACAGGTTTTAATTTTTCCAATGGTATCACTCTGATTTGTTTATCTTCTTCACCTTCTGCAAAACAATATTTACATTTATAATTACATTGTGTTGTAAGTACTATTCTAAGGGTTCCAGATTGCAAATTTTTTTTAGGAAAAAATTTTTGATTGATTACGATTCCATTGGATAACATCGTATTATCTGTTGTATCTACCATAATTCTTCATTCCTTTCTAATTTCAAATAGCATATCATCTTAAATTATTATTACTTTCAATCTTTTGCTCTTCTTTGTAAATAATGTAATATATGAGTTGGATGGTCAAATACTTCATTGGCAAATATTTCTTCTAATGGCTGTTGGAGTATATTTCCCACATTTATGGAATCCTCTTCATAAAATCCTTGTGATATTACATCTCCTATTGGTGTTAATAAAACGCAAGAATGAATATACTCATTATAGTCATACAATCTAATATTTCGATTTTCCGTTTTTCTACAATGAATAATCTTTTCTTTTATTTTCTCAACTTCTCTTTCTGGTATAATTTCCTCTAAATGATTTTTTCCTCTACCTTGAGGTGAAAAGATAATAAATAGATGAGAAAACACTCCTAATTCTTTTGATAAATTAATTAGATAATCTACATATTGCTTATTAGAATTATAAATAAAACTATTTAATCTAATTTTACATCCTTCTTCTTTTAGTTTTTTAATATTTTCAATTGTTTCATGAAATACTTCTCTTTGTCTTTGTTCATTATGAATATCTTCTGGACCATCAATACTAACTTGTACTAAATCTGCTAATTTTAAAGCTCTTATATTGTCTTGATTTAATAAAATTGTATTGGTAGTAACAATTGTGTTAATATGATTATATTTAGCACATTGAATCAATTTTTCTAAATCTTTTCTTAGTAATGGCTCTCCTCCTGTAAAATCTAATCTATTAATTCCTAGTTCTCCTAACTGATTAATAATTTTAATCGCATCTTTTGTTTCTAATCCATATTTTCCTTCTAATCCTGAATCTGATAAACAATATTTACAGTTCAGATTACATTTTGTTGTAATTTGCCAACATACAGATAAGGGATTTTTTAATCGTATATTATAGGTGTCTTCTTCTGTGTCATAGGTAATGAATGCTATTGTTTCTTTTCTCATTTCAATTTTCCTCCCAATTAAAGGGTAAATACATTGAATTTCCCTTTTTTAACATAGTTGGTATAAAACTTAATGTTTCTTTTGGAATTTCATTTACATCTACCCATTTTACTTCTTCACATTTATCTGTTTCTTCATTTGTAATATTACCTGTCCAACGATTTGCTTTAAAAACAAAATCAACATATTCTTGTTCTTGATTTACTTTTCTGTTTAACACTTTATACAGTTCTATATCTTGCAAATCTATCTGGATGCCAATTTCTTCTTTTGCTTCTCTTATTAAAGCTTTTCTAATTTCTTCATTGGCTTTAACATGTCCACCTGGCAAAGAATATTTGCCATCTTCGTATCCTGTATTTTTTCGTTTCATTAGTAATATCTTGTCTTCCTTCTCTAATAGTAATTGAACACTAATTGGCAACTTATTTCTTTTTTTCATGGTTTCCTCCCTCCAGATACTAATACATGAGTTTACATTTATTCTGTTTTTTTTACAAAACCCCCATTTTCTTATAGGAAATTCTATTTTTTTCTAAATTTTTTCTATTTCTGTCTCTTCTTGAAAAAATAATTCATCACAATCACTACTATCTAATTGAAATATCGTTTTTATTTTCATCATTTCGTCAATGTAAAATTCTTCTCTTCCTTCTAATTTATTTTTTAATTCTATTTCTGTTATTTTCATTTTATTGGCTAATTCCTGAAGTTCTATTTCATTCCTTTCCATTAATTTTTTAACTCTTTTTCCTACTATTTCTGGTTCCATATATTTTCCTCCTATTCGTTTCCTATTAGGAAACATTTTACTATATTTTTCCTACTTTGTCAATTATTACTAAATTTTAAGTTCACATTTTAAATATCCCCTTTCTGTGTGGCATCTTGATATGTCTTTTACAAAATTCCATTAAAGAAATCTTATGAAAGACCAAGTAACGATTCAGAGGTGATATATTTTAATTAGAAACTTTATTCCCAAAAAATAAGACGTCTGAATCGTCACAAAACCAAAACTTAAATTTCGACTTTTTATTTACAAAAATGAAATGAAATGTTATAATTTTACTATGATGAATTATGGGGGTTTTAATATTGGATGAAATTTTTATTGAAAGATTAAAAGGTTTAATAAAAGAATCTAAATTGACTTATAATCAAATGGCAGAAAGTTTAGGTTTTAAATCAAAAAGTACTATCTTTAAATATGCAAATGGTCAAATTACAAAAATTGGTCCAACTGGTATTCGTAAATTGGCTATTTTCTTTGGAGTATCTCCATCTTGGTTGGCTGGCTTTTCAGATGAAAAATAATAGAATAAATTATTGTAAAAAAATGCAAATACAATAAAACTGTATTTGCATTTTATAATATTTTTCTTTGTATTTCAAGCTTTTTTTGATGCTTTTCATCGCAATTTTTTTCCTTTTTTGACTTTATTTTTACTTTTCTTATTTCTTTTGACAATACTTTTCTTATTGCAGCAATTTTCTGTTTTATGTGGCATTCATTATTCCTTTATTCATTTGCAAATTATGTAAAATCATGTTATACTAAAATCGTTAGAAAAAAACTTTTCAAAGCTAAGGAGGTGTAGTTTATATGCAAAATGAAGAAACATGGCAACCACTCCTTATGGATGGTGTAGAAGGGGAAGTATTCATTATGAATCTACCTCAAAACGACGTTTACACTGTTGGGCGGGTTAAGCTAATGCCATATTCCAAGATACCATTACATCCACATGTCCATGATTGTGAATGGTATTGGAATGAGGAAACTGGCGAATTGGTTGATTTCTGTCCCAAAGGAAATAGCCATTGTCTTGTGAACGATACAGATCACATTATGTGGCTGAAATCTATCAAGAAAGTTGAGTGATACTTAGCTTTCTTCCCGTAAAAGAATCCCCTCGTAGTTTGTCTACTAGGAGATTCTTTTACATTTTTAATGAATTAAGAACTCTTTCCATTCTTTTTAATAACGACTTTTTGCTCTTTTACCCCAACCTTAGCTAGCTTATTTTTCTTCAAATTGCCATCCAAAATCTCCTCTGCCAACTTATCCTCTAGCACACTTTGAATCGTTCTTCTAAGAGGTCTTGCTCCAAAGTTTTTATCAATTCCTTTACTAGCAATCAATTCTTTTACCTCTGGTTCTAACTCAACCTTTATCTTCTGTAATGCCAATCGATTGGTTACCTCTTTTAGCATAATATCAATAATTTCACTAATTTCTGTATCGGTCAATTTATGGAACACAATAATCTCATCAATACGATTAATAAACTCTGGTCTTAATTCTCTCTTTAAGGTATCCATTACTTCTCTTTTGGTTTCTTCATATTCCTTTTTCGCATCCTCTTCTGCACTTCTAACTTGACTAAAACCTAATGCTTTTTTATCCGTAATCAGTCTAGCCCCAATATTAGAAGTCATAATGATAACTGTATTTTTAAAGTTTACCGTTCTTCCTTGACTATCGGTTAAACGTCCATCTTCTAAAATTTGTAATAACATATTCATGACATCTGGATGTGCTTTTTCGATTTCGTCAAATAGAATGACAGAATACGGTTTTCTTCTGATTTTCTCGGTTAATTGACCTCCTTCATCAAAACCAACATATCCAGGAGGTGAACCTATTAATTTGGATACCGAATGTGGCTCCATAAATTCTGACATGTCGACCCTTATCATAGCATTTTCATCGCCAAATAAGCTTTCTGCCAAAGCTTTGGATAATTCTGTTTTTCCCACACCTGTTGGTCCCAAAAATAGGAACGAACCAATTGGTCTTTTCGGGTCTTTTAAGCCAACTCTTCCTCTACGAATGGCTTTCGCTACTGCTTCCACTGCTTCATTTTGACCGATTACCCTTTCATGTAGATTTTTTTCCAAGTTTTTTAATCTAACATTTTCATCTTCTGTGATTTTACTAGCTGGAATTCCTGTCCAATTGCTGATAACCTCTGCTATATTCTCTTCTGCTATGTCAGTTACTTGTTTTGTATTTTTATTTTTCCATTTCTTTTGTTCTTTTTCATATTTTTCTTTTAATTCTTTCTCTTTGTCTCTTAAAGTTGCCGCCTTTTCAAATTTTTGTGTTCTAACGGCTTCTTCTTTATCTTTTTGGGCTTCTTCTATTTTTTCTTCTAATTCCTTTAGACTATCTGGCTCTGTAAAAGTTTTCAATTTTGCTTTTGAGGCTGCCTCATCAATTAAATCAATGGCTTTGTCTGGTAAAAATCTATCATTGATATAACGAACTGACATCGTTACTGCTGATTCAATAGCCTCATCTGTAATCTTTACCCCATGATGGGCTTCGTATTTGTCTCGAATTCCTTTTAATATTTGAATACTATCTTTTTCACTTGGCTCATTGACATGAACGGGGCTAAATCTTCTTTCTAAAGCCGCATCTTTTTCGATATATTTTCGATATTCATTTAAAGTGGTAGCTCCTACTAGCTGAATTTCTCCTCTTGCCAGCATTGGTTTTAAGATATTAGCGGCATCAATTGCCCCTTCTGCTGCTCCTGCCCCAACAATGGTATGCATTTCATCAATAAATAAGATAATATCTCCTACCTTTTTTACTTCTGCTAATGCTTTTTTGATTCTTTCCTCAAAATCGCCTCTATATTTTGCCCCTGCTACCATTCCTGAAATATCCATACTGACAACTCTTTTGTCTTTTAGAATTTCTGGCACATCTCCTGCTACAATTTTTTGAGCCAATCCTTCTACTACTGCTGTTTTTCCAACACCTGGTTCGCCAATGAGACAAGGATTATTTTTGGTTCTTCTGGATAAAATTTGAATGACTCTTTCAATTTCTTCTTTTCTTCCTATGATGGGGTCTAATTTGCCTTCTGTTGCCTTTTTGGTCAGGTCTTCTCCAAATTGATTTAAAGTAGTGGTTTGGTTATAGCTTCCCGTTTTTCTTTCAGCATTTCCATCTTTTTCTTCTCCTTGTAAGTCTTCCCCTTCATTGATGACTTTGACAATTTCATTGTATAATCTTGGAATATTGACATTTAGTTCTAATAAAATTCTGGCTGCAATACAGTCTCCTTCCCTCAATATTCCAATTAATAAATGCTCTGTTCCAATATAGTTATAGCCTAATTTTCTGGCTTCGATAAAAGCATTTTCAATGACTCTCTTGGTTCTTGGGGTAAATCCTAAAGTTTCTGTGATTGGTTCTTCTTGTCCAATTAATTCTACAATTTTATCGATTACTCCATCTGGTGTCACCTCTTGATTTCCTAATACTTTGGAAGCCACTCCGCTTCCTTCTTTTGTTAAACCATATAAAACATGTTCGGTTCCTATATAGTTGTGTCCTAATTCGATGGCTGCTTCGTTTGCCAATTCGATTGCCTTTTTGGCTCTGTTGGTAAATTTATATGTCATTTTAAAATCACTCCTTTCGTGTTTCTTGTAATATTTGACTTTTTATGTTACTTTTGGTATAATATAAGTATAGCTTTTGGCTATGTGTAACTTGTTGATAGAGACGTTGTCTCTTAAACTCACCTGTTTAGGTGAATACTTACAAGGAGGCTTATCATGAAAATTGCATTATGGATATTACTTTTTATTACTGGCATCTCAGGAATTTGTAATTCTTCTTCTTTTTCCAATGAATCCCTATTGATTATTTTAGTTATTCTAATGGGTTCAATCGGAATTATCAATTGCTTGGAGCGTATCCACAAGTGCGAAAAGAAAATTCTTAAAAAATTGCAGTACATTTGCAAAAATAAGGACGAAGAACAAAACGATAATGACTAATATCATGGAGCCTCCTTGTGGGGTTCTTTTATTTTTCCCTCAAAATCTCTTGAACCACCTCTGCCCTCTTAATATCACGTTCAATCGGTTCATACTGTTCACCCACAAACTTTTGCAAATTGGCAGGCTTGGTATATAAATATAATTTCTGTACCTTCAAATCCGTCAATTCTTTTAAAATTCCCAAATCCGTACCTAACTTAATATTAGACAACAGTGACCTCGTCTCCTCCGAAGAAATCTTCTTGCAATTACTTAAAATCCCATAACTACGATAAATCAAATCCTCTAAGGCAATATCATCTTTTGCCAAAATCTTTCTTGCTTGTCTTTCCTGTTTGATAATTTTATCTACAATCACCTTCAAATTTTGCACAATTTCTTTTTCTGTCATTCCTAAGGTCTGTTTATTTGAAATTTGATACATATCTCCTGTACTCTCTGTATTTTCACCATATACCCCTCTAATATTAACGCCAAAACTATTAATGGCTTCTAGTACTTTTTTCGTATTCTTTGTTTTGGAAAGGGCTGGTAAATGTACCATAACAGAAGCCCTTAAACCAGTTCCCACATTGTTTGGACAAGCTGTCAAATAACCATATTTTTTACTAATCGCATATGCCAATAGTTCTCCTATTTTCTCATCTAATTCAATGGCTAAATTCAAGGTATTTTCTAAATCCATTCCACAACTAAATACCTGTATTTCCAAATGGTCTTCATTTCCCACCATAATACAGATATTCTCTTCATCATTGATTAAAATACTACCTGTCTCATTCTTTTTTAACACAAAATCGGGACTAATCAGATTCTTTTCCACTAAACTCATTTTGGTAATATCATCCATATCTTGTAAGCGGAAAAATTGTAAACCATATCCTATGTTATATAGACTTTCTTTTACTTTATTTTCTAAAGCTTGCATCTCTTCTTTTTTACTTAGATTAAACCTAACATCATGTAAATTTCTAGCAAACCTTACTCTTGTACTTTGGGCTACATCCGAATTTTCATTACTTTGCAAATACCAATTCATTCTCCTACCTCCTTTTTGGTTACACCCCTACCTTTGTCCAAAAAATAGGATAAACTTTTTGGATTAAATGGTAATTATTTGGGCAATTTTTTAATTTTCTTTTTCTATCTTTTTAATTTCATCCCTAATTTTAGCAGCCTCTTCATATTTTTCCTCTTTAATGACTTGTTTTAACTGTTCTTGTAATTTTTCTAATTGCTTTTCTTTTTTATTTTCCTTTGGCTCGCTTGTCTTTTCCTCTTTTACATTCGTTTCTTTTGCCATTTTTTCCTCTATTTTGCTATCAATTACTTTGCCAACTCTTCCTACATGTCGATTAGCTCCTTGTATTCTTCGAATAATTGGGTCTAATCTTTCTTCAAACACATCATAACAATTACCACATCCTAGTTTTCCTGTATTAGCTATATCTTCAAAAGTTGAACCACATTGATTACATTTTAATGCTTTTATCTCATGAAGCAATGGCATGAATTCTGGTGTTGCAAAATCCTCTAAAAATTCTCCAAAAAAACTAGAAAAATCAATTGGCATATTAAAATCCATATGGTTAATTCCTAATTTTTTACTACATCCTTCGCATAAATTTAATTCTTTTCTTCTTCCATTTATATTTTCTGAATATCTCACATTGGCTTCTCTTTTTCCACAATTATCACATAACATTTTAAATTCCTCCTTCTTTTCAATTAATATACGGTTTACAATCTCTTTTCGTTCGATTGTATAAGCTATCTATAACTCATTTCGTTCAAACAGCTAACTTAGATTTAGTAGCATATTCTTAAAGATTCTTGCTCTTACGCTATCTTTTAAATCTTTGTCTAATTGTAAGACATTGTCACTAGTTGCTACTTTTATCAGTTTTGCTTCTTTGGCTTCTATGATGTCATACGTTAGAAAATCGCTAATCAATATATCTACTTCATTGGATGTTATTTCATTTCCTATATTATTTATAATATGCATGATATAGTCAGATTTTGTGTTGTTTACTTTTTTTATTGTGATATGACCTCCACCACCTCTTCTACTTTCTACATAGTACCCTTGTGATGGTTTAAATCTAGTTGCTATCACATAATTGATTTGCGACGGTACACATTTGAATTGTTCTGCTAGTTCATTTCTTTGTATTTCTATGCTATCTTCTTCATCAAAAAGTTCTTTGATAAATTCTTCTATGATATCTGACATTCTCATCTTTCTCATCTCCCATCTTTCTTATTTTGTCTTATTTTATTCCCTAAATTGACTTTGACTTTCTTTGGCCTACAATCTAATTATACTCCTTCTCTTTATTTTTGCAAGACTATTTTCTGACCTTCTTTGACCTTTTTCTTTGTTTTTATTTTATTTTCAATTTCTTTTCTTGTTTTTTCTCTCTTTTTCGCTGTCTTTTATTGTTTTTCATTTCATACCTTTTTTAGCACAATTATTGTAATTATTTTTCATTCTCATCTTTTTTTTGTTTGGTAATATCTTGTAATTCCTTTACCTTTTCTTTTTGTTCTGGTAACGATACCCAAGCAAAGTAAGAAGATATAAATTCTCCATATTTAGTAGCATCCTCCCCTACTTCTGCAATCCCATATTCTACTTGTTCTTCTTTTTCCTGTTTTTTTGTTTTTTCCTCCATAAAAAATGCACTCTCTTTCTATCTGTTTTTTATCTTTTTATTGTTATGTACATTTTTTTGGGTTTTATTCACTTATTAAATAATTGTTATTAAAATAGATTTATTTCTCTGGTCATCTTCCTTCTCAATTGCATTATTTAACATATGATATATTTCCTCTTCTGTTTTTAATTTTTCTAGCAAATTGTCTGAATAAATTTATAAAACTAGGATAATATGCTTATCCATAAAAGTCAATACTTTTTCAATGAATTTGTACTATTCAGAGGTGATATATTCCAATAAAAGATATAGAAACTTTTATGGCAAAAAACAAAACGTCTGTATCGTTACATGAATTTTCCAAAATTAACATAAAAGTATTTCCTTTTTTACCAACATATGCTATAATAATAACAGTTGTATTCAAAGGAGGAATTTCTCATGTGGCAAATCTGGTTAATTATTGCAGGTATTTGTTTGATTATTGAAACCATGACAGTAGGATTTTTAATTTTTTGGTTTGCAATAGGAGCCTTATTAGCTATGGTTGTTAGTTTCTTTACTAACAATGTAATCATGCAAACCTCTGTGTTTGTTATATCTTCTACCATTTTAATTTTTGCGACCAAACCATTTGTCAAAAAATTTGCCAACCATAAAAATACCATTCAAACCAATGTGTATTCAACCGTTGGAAAAATAGGAATTGTGACAAAAGATATTAATTCTCTTCAATCTCTAGGTCAAGTGAAAGTTGGTGGAGAAGTTTGGTCTGCCATTGGACTAGATGATATGAATATTCCTCAAGGTACAGAAGTAGAAATTAAGGAAATAAAAGGTGTTAAAGCAATTGTTGCACCCCTTCAAAAACTAAATTAACAGAAGACAATTAATTTGATATAAATTTGATAAGGAGGAAAAATTTATGTGGTTTTTATTAGTTTTACTTGTTATTATTCTAGTAATAGCATTTATGTCCATTAAAATCGTTAAACAATCTGAGGTGTATATTATTGAAAGGTTAGGTAAGTTTTACAAAGTAGCAGATGCTGGTCTTACCATTATCATTCCATTTTTTGACCATGTAAGAAGTGTGGTTAGTTTAAAACAACAAACGATGGACATTCCACCTCAAGGCGTTATTACAAAAGATAATGTTACCATTACAATTGATACCGTTGTATTCTATCAAATAACAGACCCTGCAAAGGCAGTATATGAAATTCAAAGTTTAAAAAAAGGTATTGAATACTTAGCCATTACAACCATTCGTGACATCATTGGTAAAATGGATTTAGATGAAACTTTCAGTTCGAGAGATGGTATTAATAATCAATTAAGAGTGGTTCTTGATGAAGCAACCGATAGATGGGGTTGTAAAATCGACCGAGTAGAAATTAAAGATATTACGCCACCTGCTGATATTAGAGATGCTATGGAAAAGGAAATGAATGCCGAAAGAAATAAAAGAGCTTTGATCTTAGAATCAGAAGCCCAAAGGCAATCAGCAATTACCATTGCCGAAGGTAAAAAACAGGCTGCTATTTTAGAGGCTGAATCAGATAAAGAAGCTAGAATTAGAAGGGCTGCTGGTGAAGCACAAGCAATTCGAGAAGTGGCTGATGCAAAAGCAAAAGAAATTCAAATGGTTTATGACGCTATGAAAAAGGCAGATCCAAATGATAAACTAGTTCAACTAAAATCTTTAGAAGCTTTAGAAGAAGTGGCTAAGGGTGATGCTAATAAAGTGTTTATTCCATTTGAAGCAACCAATGCTTTAAGCTCATTAGGTGCTATGAAAGAAATTGTAACTGATTATAAAAAAGCACCTAAAAAATTAGAAAATTCAGATAAATAATAAAGAATGACTTTTTAAAAGGATTTGGAAAACTCTCCAAATCCTTTTACCTTTCATAATTATGACGTTTCATCTTTTGCCTAATCCATTGCTATTCTTGTTCCCTTTGAGTTAAGAACTACTCATTATAACAAAATGCTTAGTCCTATTTTCCATCCTTACTCTCATTTTCCCATTTGGTGCAACGATACAAATATTCTCGGAACCCTATTTGAAATTGTACTAATTATCTCATAATTAATCGTATTACATTTATGAGCCACCTCATCTAAAGTTATATGTTCATTATCCCAAATCCAGACATCATCTCCTACTTCTACTTTGTCCAAATCGGTCACATCTGCCATAAATCCATCCATACAAACTTTGCCAACAATAGGAACCTTGTGTCCACGAATAACCACATACCCATTGTTAGACAAGGTTCGTCGAAAACCATCTGCATATCCAATTGGAACAGTTGCTATTTTACTTTCTCTTGCTGTCATAAAGCTTCTACCATAACTAATACTAGTTCCCTTTTCTACTGTTTTTAATAACGTTATTTTTGACTTTAATTTGGCAACTGGTTTTAATGTTATTTTTTCTTGTATTCCTTCTGCCGATTCATATCCATACAAAATCATACCAGGTCTTACTAAATTGTACTGTGCTTCTGGATAATTGATAATTGCATTTGAGGCAGATGCATGAATATATTTCACATCATTTATTCGTTGTTTTATTTTTTCTACTGCTTTTTGAAAAAGTTGTAATTGTTGTTTGGTATAGGAATCATCCATATCTGGCGATGACAAATGAGTATAGATACCTTCTACTTTTAAATGATTTGTTTTTTGTATTTCATCTAAAAAACTTGCTATGTGTTCAATTGATATGCCTGTCCTTCCCATTCCTGTTTCTATTTCAAGATGAACCCTTATGGATTTATTTTGTCTTTGTATTTCTCTTAAAAAATGACTGGATGACAAACCGATTACTAAATCATTTTCTACAATTTTATTGATTTCACTGATTGCTGGTTGGTTTAAAATAAAAATATCTTTTTTGTAGCCAAGCTTTCTTATTTGAACTCCCTCATCTACGGTTGCTACACCTACTATTTCAAACTCATTGATAACCTCTAATCTGGTATTGATATAGGTTCCATAAGCATTGGCTTTGATGATTGGCATAATGGTAGTATTTGAGCTTAATCTTTTTTTGATTTGTTCTATATTATATCTAAAATTATCAATGCTAATTTCCATTACCGTTGGTCTTGTGATTTCATTTTCGTTCATTTTAAAATTTCCTCCTATCATGATAACTGATATTCTTTTATCTCTGCATTCTCTAGTCCTAAATGTAGGAATTTACCATCTTTAGGAATACCATCAAAATACGCATGGAATGCCCTAGAAATTCCTTTGTGAGCAACCACTAATACTTTATCATAATCCTTCTTTTTTAATTCCTTTAGAAAATCGTTTACTCTTTCAAATAAGCTCTGAACCGTTTCTTCTGTTCCATATTTAATATCGGTAGGATAACTCCAGTAGATTTCACGATTGGTACATTCAATTGGTTTTCCTTCAAGATTTCCATGTTTTCTTTCTTCTAATCTGTTATCAATTATAATTTCCTTATTGTTTGAATTTATAATTTCTGCTGTATGTCTAGCTCTTAATAATGGCGAACAATAGATGATGTCAAAATCCATATCTTTGATTTTTTCTCTCAATTCTTCGGCCTGTTGTATTCCTTTTTGATTGATATCTTCCCCTCTAAAATTATATAAATTATTTATGTTGGTATCTGTCTGTCCATGTCTTACCAAAAATACTTTCATAATCGTCTCCTTTATTCCTCTATTAATTTATATTGTTCTTTATACCAAGCAGGTGTGCAAGGCATTGCCATCGTACAATAGGCCTCCCAATAAAAAGCTTCTCCCTTGTCTATTAATATGACATCACCCTTTTGAAACTCGACTTTTTCTTCTCTTTTGTTTAATGTTCCTTTTCCCTCTATCACATAGACTAATTCTTTACACTCTTGATTTACACAATAGCCATTATCTGGGTATCTTCCTTTTAAATTTGCTATTGCCATATCAATCTCTTTATCTCCTAATGGATACTCTAAAACTTCACATTTATCACTATTTTGAACTTTTCGTGCTTGACACTGTTTTACTAATTTCATGATTTTTCTCCTTTAACCATTTTCCAATCTGTTAACTTAAATGAAAATTGAAACCTCAAACTCCTAGTGATATAA
>CAOKEO010000033.1 GCA_948467495.1 uncultured Clostridium sp. | reverse complement strand
GATTGTAATTACTAAAGCTATCATGGTAATTCCTGCTGTTTCTTTAACCTTTAATTCTTTTTCCTGTTTTGCAGTTTTTTTCATGTGTTTTCCTCCCCTTTTTACTATTTTCTAGATACTTTTGTTTTTTCTTTTTATTGTTAGTCATATTATCCTTTTTTATCCATTTTATGTACCCATATTTTTAACGTATTTACCTTAGTTATATCACAATGATTTTTCTCTGTAAAGCTTTTTTATGTTACATTTTCATTACAATGTTAACTATTCAGACGTTTTGTTTTTTGCCATAAAAGTTTCTATATTTTTTATGATGTAACAATTCGTTTTATTTTAGTATTTAAAACTTATCCTTCCTATTTATCATGGTTAATTTAAAAATTTGAATAAGACCCAAATAGCCAAAAATGGGATATAATAAACTAACTAAATTAGAAAATCCAATTTTAGAAATTAATACAGAAGTTATACACATAATTGCTGCAATCTGTGTATAACTATTTTTCTTTTGTTTTAAATTTTGCAAGAAGCTTGTTCCTAGAGAAATAGCTGTTGTAAAAATAGAACCTAATATAATAAATCCATACAAATACTTTAGTATTTGAAACATATTAGAAACCACATAAACTGCTGGCATTTCTAATTTTGTAATATCTACATCTACATTGACTAATAATAAAAATATAATAATGGATAAAACCATGATGATAATCGTGCTAATCATTGCAATTTTTAAAATTTGCCTTTTGTTTTGAATATAATCTTTTAACGTTAATAATACAGGAATTAATAAAATGCTATTATAACTGCTATACAAAATAGCACTTATCATAAAATTAGATTCATTTGTCTTTACCACGTAATTGCCAAGTTCCAAAAAAGGAACATTTTTTAAATTCATCATTCCAATCATGACTAAAAAACTTATCAAGACTGGAACCAATAATTCATTTGCTTTTACAAAACCCTTTACACTTGTCATAAAAATAATAAAACTTGCCATGGCTAAAAAAATACTTCCTAGAAAACGATTCATTCCCCATTCTTGTTCAAAATAAGCACCAAATCCAGCTATCATAATAAAAAATGTAATTAAAATAAAGATATTAATAAAGATATTAATAATTGGTTTTAGTTTTCCCCCTTTTGGCATTAAAATATCTAGAAAATCTTTATACGTATTAACACCATATTTATTTACAATCTGAAAAATCTTATAAACCACAAATCCCATAATAAAACTAGAAATTAAAATTCCAATTAAACCTTTTATTCCATAAGAAAAGAAAAACAGGTATAACTCTTGACCTGATGCAAAACCTGCTCCTATCATAGTTCCAATAATAACAAATACAACCTTTAAAATATCTCGCATAAAAATTAAACCCCATATTATTTTATGGGGTTTTTTCTATTTTATTCAAAATCATTTTTTTCTTCTTCTAACTTGCCACACTATAATTCCTGCTAAAATAATTGCTATTGGTACAGCAAATATAATAATTCGAATAATCGTATCTTGTGTTTCTGTCGCCGTATAAGTAACTGTTCCTGTATTCTTTCTAGCAGTGATATCTTCTTCCCTATCCACTAAATAAGCAATTGAATTTAATATCAAATCCTTATTATAACTTGCTAGTTGAATTGCTGCATATTGAGAAGTCTGACTTAATGGATAATCTGATATAAAATAATTTTCTCCATAGATTACTAATTTTGATGTAATAGCACTTTCTTGGTTTTCTTCATTTGCTTCTTTGATTGTTTTTTCTAATTGCGCTCCTACAACAAAAGTTCCTTTTTCTTCGTTTTCATTCTTATTATCTGATTGAATATTAAAGTTTGTTCTAAAATAAGAATCTTCACTTGCTAACAATAAATCTGTCTGTTCTACTTTCAATTCATCTAAATGATCTTCATCGATATTAATTTTAGTTGCATTAATAAAAATAACTCCTGTTGTATTATATAAATCTTCTGTTATAGTCGCATTTTCAATATCTGGTAAAATCAAATCTGGTGAACCTGTTATCATTCGATTAGAATCTGTTTCTCTTATTATTCCTACCTCAAATGGTTTTACCCCATAAGTAGCTAATATTTTATTTACATTTGGCATATTCTTTTCAGTTGTTACTGCTGCATTTAACCATAAAATATTTTTCCCTGATTCTATATATGCCATAATTGCATTTGTTGTGATATCATCAAAATCTTTATTAGGAGTAGTAATAACTAAAGTATCACAATCATCTGGTATTTTCCCTTTGGTTAATACATTTAATGTGTCTATTTCGTTAATCTCATTTGCCAAATACATATTCAAATAATTCATATTCTGATTTAGTACAAATTCGCTATATCCTTCTAAAAAATATACTTTTGGAACTTTTTCGCTCGTAACAGAGAGAATACTACTTGTTAGTTTTTCTTCCGCTATACTAATGGTTTCATAAGTAGAAGTATCATAGGTTACTAAATCTTCATCTGTTAATATTTTTGACTTTTTCCCACACTCTACAATAATTCCTTTTGTGCCACTTTCAATTCCATATTGATTGGCCAAATCTGGTCGGTTATTGATGTCTACTGCTTCTGCTGTGATTTTTTCATTTACCTTTTGGTATTGCTTTGCTAAATCAAGATTTGAATCATCATCTGTAGACCCAATAAAATAGATAGCAACATTTTTATCAATATTTTTTACTTTTTCTTTACTTTCTTCTGTCAATGTATATAATTTTTCTTGCGTAAAATCAATTGGTGCTAATTCTAATTTTTGCATCACAACATTAATAGCTATAAAAATAGCGATAATAATGGCTACCAAAAGGCATGTCATGGTTCCATTAATCAACCATTTCTTTTTTATTATTTCTACAAACTTGTTTTTCTTTTTATCTGTCTTCTTTTCTTTCAATCTCATTTCCTCCCCTATCTCACACTTTTTCTTCTTTGCATAAAAATAATGGTAAGTAATAAACATGCTATTGTAAATGCGATAAATGTTACTGTATCTGCTATATCAATTTGTCCTCCTGGGAATTTTGAAAACATATTGATTAAAGAAAAATTAGTAAATATAGGACTAAATTGTGGTAAAAACCATGTTAGAATAAAAAATCCTATTGTAATAACTCCTGCAATAATTTGGTTTTCTGTAATACTAGATGCTAATATCCCAAAAGATATATAACTAACGGCTAATAATAAAAATCCGAATATTGTTACCAATGCTGTCGTAAGATGTGGTGTTCCGAAAAAACTTAATATTGCAAAATACATAAAAGTACATAGTAAGGTAATAATTACAATTAGAGTTGCTGCTATAAATTTCCCCATAACTATTTTGGTAATACTAAGTGGCGAAGTAAGTAACAATTGTTCTGTGCCTGTTTTTCTTTCCTCTGCCATGGTTCTCATTGTAAGAATAGGCACAATAAAAGTTAAAATGGTAGCTCCTGAATAGAATATGTATTCAAAATTGGTTTGTTGATAATTAAATACATCTGTGTAAAAAAATATACTAAACATAATTAAGAATAAACCAATAAATACATAACCAACAGGAGAATAAAAATAGGATTTGAATTCTTTTTTAATAACTACCCACATAATTAATTTCCTCCTTCAATTAATTTCATAAAAGCATCTTCTAAAGTCGTATCTGCTTTTCTCATTTCAAATATGGTAATATTTTCTTTGGCAAATTCAGCAAAAATAATCTTCCTTAAATCAATATCACCATTTGCTTCTATTACATATTGTTTGGTTCCATCTTCATTTTCCTCTACTAATTCTATTTTTTTAATATCTGCTATCTTTTCTGTCATTATTTTAATTTTATTTTCTGGATCCTCTATTGTTATATATACACTGTTATGATTGGTTACTTTGCTCTCCAAGTTCTCTGGTGTGTCAATTGCTACAATTCTTCCTTTATTTATAATAATCACTTTATTACAAATTTGGCTAACTTCTGATAAAATATGAGAACTTAAAATAACAGTATGTGTTTTTCCAAGTTCTTTGATTAAATTCCTAATTTCAGTAATCTGTTTTGGATCTAATCCCACTGTTGGCTCGTCTAAAATCAGTATTTTAGGTCTTCCTACTAATGCTCCTGCCATGCTAACCCTTTGCTTATACCCTCTTGATAAATTTCTGACTAATTTTTTTTCAACTTCTTTAAGTCCTGTTTCTTCCATTATTTTCTCAACTTGGTCTTTTTTTGTTTTTTTATCTATTTGCTTTATCTCTGCCATATAGGTAATAAACTCTTTTACTGTTAAATCTGTATATAGTGGTACTCCTTCTGGCATATAACCAATTTCTTTTTTGGCTTTTTTAGGTTTTTTTAGCATATCATACCCATCTACTATTATTTCTCCGTTTTGTTTGTTCAATAAATCCTGTAATCATGTTCATCGTGGTACTCTTTCCAGCACCATTTGGACCAAGCAATCCTACGATTTCGCCTTCTTTAATCGTAAAACTAATATCGTCTACGGCAACTGCTTTTCCATACTTTTTTGTAACATTTTTTACTTCTATCACAAAAAATTCCTCCTTTATTTCTCTTCTAATCACTCAATCCCTAACATGTTACCACTTAATGCTCTTAATGTAAAGCGTTTCACAAAAAATTCACAATGGCACAGTGTCAATCCAGAAGTGCCTATTTTAATTTAAAAGTTTGTGTATTTTTAGATGTAACTATTTGGACAATGCTGTCAACCTAACTGCAAAAGCCCTATAAATTTTGATTTTTAAAGTAGATTATTTTTAATGGAATGGAAATCTTTAAAATATTTCTAAAAATTCGAATGCAACTGGAAAATATTTAGAAATTCTTATCTAATCAAATGAAGGATGTTCAAGGCAAAACCATTATGATATCAAATTCGTATAAATTCCTCGGCTACCTTTCATGACGTCAACGAATTCTTTAACAAAAGTCACAACTATACCCGAAAACAGGACCCTTTGTGACTTTTGTTTTAGAATTTGTAAGACTATTCTAGTCGCATTCGTCATTTATGCGAATTTGATATCATAATGGTTTTGAACGTGAAAGAGGCTCATTTGATTAGATTAGAATTTTTTTATATTTGTAAGGTACGCCGAGAATTTGAAGAAATATTTTAAAGATTTTCCATTCCTTTTATCGAATTGCTAATCTTAAAAATCAAGATTTATAGGGTTTTTGCAGTTAGGTTGACAGCATTGACTATTTGGATACATTTGACACATATCTTTTTTCTTTCCTGCATATTTATTAAACAGAAATGAGGAATACTATGGAACTAATTTATCCTTTTTTAATTACTTTCACTCTTGTCTTTTTTTCAGAATTAGGTGATAAAACACAATTATTCGTTTTATCCTTTTCAACGAAAAATAAAACCAAAAATATCTTATTAGGAGTAGCTTTAGGTACTTTTATTAGTCACGGATTTGCTATTTTATTTGGTAGTCAAGTAGCCTGTCTTTCTAGTGCTTCTTTTCAATTTTATTTAAAACTTTTTACCTATTTTTCTTTTATCCTATTTGGTTTAATTGGTTTTTTACCGAAAAGACCAAAAAATTATGACAAGGAAACTTTTTCTTCTAAATATAACTTTTTACATAAATTTTCTACTTTCAAAATAAATTGTATTTTGCTTGTTGCTTTTTATATTTTAATTGGAGAATTAGGCGATAAGACTTTTCTAGCTTCTTTAAGTCTTGGTTTTGAATATCCTTCTTCTAAATTGCCTTTAATTTTAGGTTCTATTTGCGGTATGGTAACTAGTAATTTTATTGCTATCTTTTTTGGTAAATTAATTGGCAATTACTTGAAACAAGATTTAATTGAGCTTTTATCCAATATAACTTTTATCCTTTTTGGATTATTAGGTTTTGTGCATTTGTTTTTTTAATAATTGCTCATTAAGTTACTGTTTAGCGTTATTAATATTCCTTTTTATAGTGAAAGTTTAATATATTATTTTTGAAATACCGCGTAAGCAACCAGCTACTGCATACTGCCACTGTAACAAGCAAAGCTTTAACAGTGGACAGCAAAACGAGCAAAGCGGGTGCGAATTGGAACAACCTACATCATTAATACACATTTTGCAATTTTCTACGATATTGCCTTGACAGTTCTAATTTTTTATGCTATTATAAGTATTGTTCTTAATAAATGGGTCAGTAGCTCAGTTGGATAGAGCACAGGCCTTCTAAGCCTGGGGTCCGGGGTTCGAATCCCTGCTGGCTCACCAAAACGTTCCAAAAACCAAAATGTATTTCTTTGTAGGAGGTTTCGCTGTAAGCCTACCACTGAAATTGGACAAAATGAAAACTCACTGATTTTACAAGTGAGTTTTTTTCATTTACTTGATTATTAAGTTTCTCAAAGCTAAAAACATTTCTATATCTTACATTTACTGACTTGTTTGTTATGCTACTGAAAGCTAAAAACATTTCAACTTTTTTCATTTCCTACTATTATTTTACTTGTTTATATTTCTTGTAATCTTCCCTTTATTACTTAATATATGTATGTATTTATTCTATTAGATTTTATTTGTCCGCTTCTTTCTGTTATTCTTATTGTTATTATTGTTTATTTCCTCTTCAAGCATTGTTTATTTATTCATTGGAAAAGGTTTTGCTCAAAGCTGAAAAACTTGTTTAAAGTCTTTCTTAATCTAAACTGATTATTGTTACTTTCTATCTCTTATTTCTTTAATTTTTCCTTTAATGTATTAGATACCTCTTCTAACAAACGAGATATATCTATTATTGTTAATTTCATATATTCTTCTTGCTTATCACTATACTTATCTATTTGTTTTATTTGTTGCATTATTTCCCTTACTTGCTTTCAGATTTTATTGTATGCCTTATAGAAATTTAGTTTTTGTTGCGACTCTTGATTTTCCTTTATTATTCTTACCATTTCTATTACCTACTTTCTTATATTTTCACTAATTCGGTTATTCTTTATCTTCAAGTTATCTTATTTCAGTTGAAAATTGTGTTTAATAGTTGTTTATTGGTTTAGTGGGAAAGGTTACGGCTGAAATGAAATAACCCCTTAAAAAGTGTTATGAATTGTTGTTGTATTATTTGTAGATTTATGATAGAATTACAAGAAAAAAGGGAAGTGATAATATATGATTATGTATGGTGGTGGTTGGTGCTATGATAGAAAAGGCAAGTATAATAAATTAGATATTTATAGCGAACTTATTAGAAAAGGAGTGTTCTTTACTGATTATACAAAGAAAACTTCTAAAAAAGTTACAAGACTATTAACAAAAGCAAAAACTGGTGATAGTATTTATTTAAAATCATATGATATTCATAGACAAACTTTAATAATACAAGCAATAGGTTATTTTATAAATGATGAACTTATTGAAGAAACTATTGGTGGTCAAAAAGGAATTGCAAGAAGAGTAAATTGGGTTAAAGAATTATCAACACCAATTTCTTTTGAAATTCCTAGTGCAAGAAGATACAATACTACTTTTTATGAAGAAAATCGTGTAGAGAATATATTGGAAATTATAAACTGTTTATATGGAGAAAATCGTATTGAAACTATATTAGAAATTATGAACTGCTTAAATGAAAAATAAATGAGAAAAGAACCTCTTGTTATTAAAGAAGTTCTTTTTTATTTAATGTATTTATTATTCTTATCGTTATTATTGTTTATTTCCTCTTCAAGAGTTTTTTATATATTTAGTGGGAAAGGTTACGCTTGAAACTAGAAAACTGCTTAAAAAGTGTTATGGTATGTTATTGTATTATTGATAGATTTATGCTGATATTAACAAAAATAGACTACTTTGTGTTGTAGTCCATTTTAGGTGTAAAACTAGTGAATTTATATAAATTAATTATTTCTCTATTCTTTGACAAGTTATTTCTGCTGTTGTTGTTTCCTTACAGTTGTAACAAAAGTCACTTACTTGTTTTGTTTGTGGAAAGTTCCCATCTGTTGAGAAAGAGAACCTTTTATAAGAATTATCAGTTATATTTCCACAATGTTTACATCTTATTTGATATTGTCCGACTGGACTTATTGAACTTGTTGTACGTTCTAATATTGCATTTCCATTTGTAGAAAATACATATTTATAATCCTTTGTGGTATTTGTATTCTCAGTTGTGTTTGTTGTTGGTGTTGTATTTTCTTCTTGATGTTTATCTTCTTCAATATTTTTAGTAAAACTTGATTTATCTTCATTTCCTTTGTTCATTACGAAATATACAGCTCCTCCACTAATTCCTGCTACTATGATAACTAATAATAATATTATTATTGCTTTTTTCATTTTATCTATTCCTCCTTATTTTATATATTTATACTATATTAAAAGGTAAATGAATTATCATTTTCATATTCTTCTGAATGCTTTTCTAATATTAAATCCTTACATGCTTCTCTACATCCACATTCTATTGAATTATTAAGAGAAAATTCAGCACTACTAAGTGGTGTAATTAAACATTTAATTATTCTGCCAAGAGAAATACAACCTAGAAAAAATGCAACTACAAGACCAGCTATTGATAATTCATCTTTAGTAAATGCAAAAGTACCATATATAACTAAAGCAGTAATTATCAAAATTATTATTGTATTTATTCTATACTTTTTAATTGCTGCTATATTAGTTTTTGCAATTTCCATAACTTGATTATTATAATCAATATACATTTCTTTAAGTCCTTTATATGAAACATTTGCAAAATTTTCTAATGTTTCATAATACATATTATTCATACTATTTTCACGTATTCTGTTCATTTCTTCTGCTCGTTCTAGTCCACGTTGTATTCCTTCAGATATAGAATGTTCTAGTCTTTGTGGAACCCCTGTTGTTTCATATTTATAGTCTTCAAGCATTCGTTTTAGATTTTCTTCTGTTTTATAATCCATAATTTGCTCCCCCTTTATCTTGTATTCTTATCAATACCACAGATAATTACTAAATCATATTTATTATACTACACTCACTTTATTAAATCAAGTATTATTTATATTTATTAAAGTATTGCTTTCTTATATTAAATTACCATTTTGTGTAAAATTCTTCATAGGTGATAATATGAAAGAAAACAAAGAAAATTCCTTAAAAATTATAGGTCAAAATATCAAGAGAATACGAGTGTTAAAAAATCTAACACAAGAAACACTAGCAGAAAAACTAGATAAAAGTATAAATTTCATCAGCTTAATAGAGAGGGGCGAAAGTGGTATCAGCATTTCTACTATTATAGATATATGTAATGCACTTGAAATCAACTCTGATGAACTGTTTAATGGCTTAATAGATAAGCAAGTTGTTACAGATGATGAGTTTATTTCTAATTCCTTAAATATGTTCAACAGAGAAGATAAGAAAATTGTTAAGGCTATTATTGATTATATCATTAACTCTAAAAAGTAATGCTATTGTTCTATACTGTCTAAATTGAAATTAGTTAGCTTTATTCCTATTGATATTCCACGATAGAACATTTGCTTATTTAAGTCATCATTTAAGTCGTATGCAAGACTGCATAATTCATCTAAACTATCAATGTTTTGATTTTCTAGGTGGTTTATGAAGTCTTGTTTTGCTTTCTTTAAAATTTCAAGATTTTTCTTGTAATGCTTGGTTGGTTTTTCTTCTAGCATTGTTTCGTATAATTTCAAGATAATATCAGTATCAGTCATAATTTGCTCCTTTCATTTTTGTATTATGTAGCCTAGACTCTAATAATAACTTAATTGGTCAAGAAAAGGATTTACCCTCCTAAAATTTAGATAAAAATATCAAAAGCCCTAGTGTTTATTGACTAGGACTTTATTCAACCCAATATTTTGTTGTTGTTGGTTTTCTTGTTTTAGAGGGAAACTTCTCAAAAAATTCTTTATCATATTTAGTTAGCCATTTTACGAGTTCTTGTTCAATTTCTTCTTCACTTGAATATTTTTGTTCTAATAGTTTTCTTTTTTCTTTATAATTGTGGTTTTTCTTAAATTCTTCAAATTCTTTTTTGTGATTACGCCTAAGTCTTGAATAAATTGCGTCATAAAAGACTTGCGAGGTAGATTTTATAGATAACTCTTGTTTTTGCCAAGAATATTCATCTTTTACTTTTTCATCAGACATTGTATTGCAGTTAACTTGATTATTTTCAGTAGGTATAAAATATCTTTCACAACACTTACATTTTATAATTCTTAATCCCTCTAATTGTAAATGATATAAACTAGCATATATAAAATCTGTTAGTGTAGATAATTCATATTTATATTTAGTTTCTTTTGCTTTTCTTGATTTTGAAAATTCTATTGTTGGACTTGGTAACTGTAATGTGATTCCAGAGAAAGTATAATATCGAGAATTTTCATAAGTTGGTACAAAAGCATTATCTACAATTTTTTTCATTCTTTCAAATTCGTTTAACCAATTATCAAAAAAGCTACTACACTTCTCTTTTAAGCATTGAGCTGTACTCATATAAATAAATTGTTCTTGTAGATTTTTATAATGGTTGCTACTTTGTAAATATGCTTTTTCTTCTAGGCTTAAAGAATTTATATAGTTGTTTAGAGTTTCTTCATCATCTTTTAATTTTTCAGTTTTTTCCTTTATTTTTATATACTTTTCTTTAAGTTTTAATGATTTTTGGTCAAAATACTCACTTTGTTTTATTTCATTAATTAGATTATACAAATCTACATTGTACTTATGATATATATCAAAAGCAAAGCTATCAATGAAATTATTAAATATAGATAATGCTTTAGAAATATTTGTCAAATCTTCTTTTAACCCTTTTAGACTATCTTTGTAGTCGCCATCACTTTCTTTTTCAGCATTATATATCATATTTTTATGATTTTCTAAAACCTTTTTTATTCTATTATAATTATTCAAAATAATAACAAGAATAGTTCCTATTGGGAGTTTTTTTAACTTCATATTATTTTCTTTGTTGTTTTTATCTACTATATAAAAATACTCTGTTCCACTTTTAAAACCACTTTCTATTTCATTTTTCACTTTTAAAGTAAATTCAACAAAAGTTTTTGCATTATCTTTTGACAATACATAAGCATTTATATAGGTATGGTTTTGACTTTCCATAGTATCACTTCCTATCTTATAAATGTGTCAAGAATTTAGCAAATTTATTTTTATTTTTTACAAATCTTAATGCACATTTTTTCCGTGTCATAATTAGGGTACACTAAAAATTCAACTTGAAACAATTATACAACACTTATCTTTTTAGTGCAATTCAAATCAAGAAAGAGGTGAGAAAAACGGAAACTAAAAACAATGAAATCAAAGTCAAGAAATTACCATTTGCAGTTTTGAACAATGCAGAAATCATCAAAGTATTTGAGGGTAATGGCATTGTAGAAGTGGAATCTATGCAAAAAGCACCATTTTCATTGAATAGGTTTGTTAGGCTATCAAAGACAGAATATGTAGATAAGGAAACGGGAGAAATCAAAAAATACAATACAACTAAAACGAGAAATCAAAACCCTAATGAATTGAGAAAGAGTTTCAAACTATTAAGACGCTTGATAAACTACAACTTCTGTGGAAGGAATAACGAGAAACATATAACTCTAACATATGGCGAGTTAATACAAGACTACAAGCAAGTAAATAAAGATTTTAGGCAATGGTGGAGAGTAATCAAAAGGTATTTTCCTAATTTAGAATATATATGTGTAATGGAATATCAAGCTAGAGGTTCAATCCATTTACATATACTTGTGAAAGATATAAGCAATGAAGATTTACCATTAGAACAAACACTACTAGATAAAACTTGGACAAAAGGTTTTAGTGAAGTAACAGAGATAAAAAGCAACTCAAATTTAGGAGCATATTTTAGTGCTAGATTTACAGATATAGACTTAAACGAAGATATACAAAATGAAAATACAAGCAAGTTAATACTCAAAGGTGCTAGGTTAAAGTTTTACAAGACAGGACAAAAGATATTCACTACATCAAGGGGAATTGTTAGGAATAAAGGACACACAGTAACACAAGAAGAACTAGAAGAAATAACAAAGGGAGCTAAAATGGTATATGCAGATAGCAAAGTAATATCAAAAATAAATGATAAGGGTAAAGAAATTGTAGTAAATACAATAACTTACCAACAATTTAATAAAAATGTAAAGGAGTAATGAGAAATGGAAAATGAAAGTTTAATAAAAAGTGGTGTAGAGTTAGATAAAAATCAAGCAAATGAATTATTAAATCTCAAACAAAAAACAGATAATAGACTAAAAGAAATAGAAGAAAAGTATAAAGATAACAATGCAATAATTTCAAGAGCAAAGTATATATTAAGTAAGAAAGATTTCCTAATAAGTATAAAATTTGTTATGAAATATTTATTTAATGTGAATTGTGAAAATAATGTTCTTTCAATTACAGAAAGTAAAGAGTTAAATAGTTTGTCTAATGACATATATCATAAGATGTTAGAACTAGAGAATAAACTAGAAGAATATATAAAGACATTGTAGAAACAAAAAGATAAATAAAGTTATTGTGATTTAACTAATAAAGAATAATGAAAGTAGTTAATGTACCCTGTATAATCAAGTAATTGTATAGGGTGCATTAGAACAAAATCACTATATAAAATTGAGGTAATACTTATCAAAGTGAATAACAAAAAGAAACAAGATTAAGTCAAAAGGGAGAGAGAACATATGAGAGAAATAAAAACAAATCTTGGTCAAGTACAAGAGTTAGAACTAAAGTCATTCAAAAATAAGCTAAAAAAGATAAAAAAGAATTTAGGAATATCACAAGATACAAGATTGAAAGATGATAAGTTCCTAAAAGGAAAAGAAGAACTAATGATACTTTCAAGCATAATAGGTCAAATGTCTATGAACATCATATGTATGAACTGGTTTAGTGAAGAAGATAGCGATTATATATATCAAGAATTATGTGAAATAGACAAGAAAATATTAGAAACAGCTAATAACTTAACAGATATATATACAACAATACTAAAATCTATGAATAGATAAGGTACATTAGAACAAAATCGTTATAAAAAGGAGATGATATTTTATGAAAACAGAAAAACAAGAAAATCTACAAGAATTATATTCAAGTTATGCAAGCGAAGATGAAATGATTATGACAGAAGATATAGAAAACCTACTAAACAACTGGTTAAATGAATTTGAAACACAACAACAAGAAGATACAACAGCAAGTTTCCTTAATGGTATTAGAGAACATTGGTAGGTAAAGTAAAAATGCTTGGACTATGTATTATTACTTAAATATATAGTTCAAGCTAAATATTAAACAAAATTTCTAAAACAAGAAGGGAATTGGTTGTTATGAACGAAGTTAATTTATTAGAGAAAGAACTTTTACTTGATGACAAACAAGTTGAAATGTTAGCCTTTGCTATATCAAGTCAAGATATTAAGAAATACATACAAGAAAACAAAAAAGAATATATACATTGGTTAATTCAAGAATTTGTTATACAAGCTTATGAAAAATATGGAGATAAGATAACTGAAAAACTAAAAGAAAAAATCTCTATATTAAACAAAATGCTAAATACACAGATAGATATAAGTTCAATGTTAAAAACAAAATAATTTTATATGAAAAGGAGTTAATGAAAAATGGAAAATAATAATTGTTGTCTATACGCTAGGTATAGCTCACATAAACAAAATGCTACTAGTATCGAGGCTCAAATTCTAGAAATTACGGCATTCGCTGAAAGGCTTGGTTATAATATTGTCGAACAATATATTGATATGGCTATCTCGGGAAAATCTGATGACAGACCAGAATTTTTACGAATGATAGAAGATAGTTCAAAAGGGAAATTTAGCCGAATACTTGTTTACTCTCTTGATAGATTTGCACGTAATCGTTATGATAGTGCGAGGTACAAAGCTAAACTAAAAAAGAACGGAGTCAAAGTTCTTTCTGCAAAAGAAAATATTTCTGATGACCCTGCTGGAATAGTAATGGAAGGTGTGCTTGAAAGTATGGCAGAATACTATTCGGCTGAATTATCTCAAAAAGTAAATAGAAATATGTTACTTAATGCAGAGAAAGGCTTATATAATGGTGGTTTTGTCCCACTAGGGTATCGTGTTATCGAACAAGATTTCGATACATACAAGAAAAAGAAACTTGTCATTGATGAAAATACAGCACCTATTGTTCAAGCAATATTTAAAATGAGAGCAAACGATATTCCAGTTGTAGAAATTATAGATTTTCTTAACAAGAACGGCTATAAAAATCGGAAGAAACAAGCCATTTAACAAAAACTCACTACAAAACTTATTCAAAAATAAGAAATACATAGGAACAACAACTTATGGAGAAAAAGAGTTTCCTAATACTATTCCAGCTATAATTGATGAAGATACCTTTAACAAAGTTCAAGAAGTTAGAGAAAAATACAAACATGCTCCGGGAATTAGAAAAGCCGAAGATAGATACCTACTAACTGGAAAACTATTCTGTGGAAAGTGTGGTAGCAAATATATAGGTGTATCACGGAAACTCTAAAACTTCAAAAATGTATAGATACTATCGAGATACTAAACGCAATGATACGAATTGCAAGAATAGAACTATATCAAAGGACTATATCGAAGATTTAGTTGTCAAAAAATGCAAATCACTTTTAACAGACAAGAACATTGAAAAAATCTCTAAAAAGATATACGAAACTTGTCAAAAGGAAAATAACTCAAATGTAGTGATTAAAAACCTAGAAAAGAAAGAGAAAAAACTTCACAACAACATAAATAACTTGCTAAAAGCACTAGAGGAAGGAAATCACACTGAGCTGATAAGTCAAAGAATTACACAAAATGAGATAGAACTTGAAGAAACACAAAGTCAATTTATGCTAGAAATGGCAAAAATCTTCCAACTTTCTGAAAAAGAAATCAAATTTTTCTTGACAAAACTGAAAAATAATAGTAACATTGATGATGTCAGTTACAGAAAAGTGCTAGTTGATATGCTAGTTAATTCAATACTTGTTTATGACAATGAGTTAGTAGTAATCTGTAATGTTGGAAACAAGCCAATATCTTTAACTATTGACTTGATTGAAGATATAGAAAGTAATTTAGTAACTGAACCTTTTACGTTTGTAAAACGGTTCGGTTCACCATAACAATCTTATACGAACCTGTATAAGAATACAACGAGAAACCATCTCAAAATACAGTAATGTAAATTAAGATGGTTTTTATTTATTTGTCTAATTATCAGCTATTAATCTTTTATTTTTATTGTTACCGTTTCAGTAGCATCTATTATTGCAGAACCTCCAATTGGGAAAGTAAAAATTGGAGTAGTATGTCCAAAATTTGCATTTATAACAACTGGTATATCTATTAATTCTTTTTTTGTTTCAATAATTTCTTTCCACTCTAATATTATTATTAGGTACATTATATCCTCCTAAGTTTATATATCATAACCTATATTTTTTCATACCACATGAATAATAGTTATACATAAAACCTCTTTCTTTCAAGGGGATAAACTGGTATTGGTTCTCTTTTATGTTTTGAACTTTGGAATTTTCTTAAAATCTCTTGTTTTGCTTTTTCATCATCAGTATCTCCCGTTTCTATCATTTCTGTAATCTGACCATAGGTAACTCCCATTTTTTCTTCATCAGTCAGTCCCCCCAATCCATCATTTGGTGCTTTTTTCAATATTTTTTCAGGAACTCCCAAATACCTTCCAATTTGTAAAACTTCTTCTACTGTAAAATTACCAATTGGATTAAAGTCAGATGCACTATCTCCCCACTTAGTGGTATATCCTACCATAGATTCACAAAGATTTCCTGTTCCAACTACTAAATATCCTAAAGTTTGTGCAATTCCATATAGAGTTGTCATTCTTAACCTAGGTTTTATATTAATAGTTGCTTCTTTTGACAATTCTTTTCCTTCTGTTTTATTTAATTCTAACTGTATGTCTCTTTCCATTTGGTCATAACAATTACTTAAATCAACTGTTAAAAATCTGACTCCAAACGTTTCTACTACCAATTTAGCATCTTCAAAATCTTTATGATTTGAATGGCATGGCATAGAAACAGCCACTACTTTTTCCTTCCCAATCGCTTTTGTTGCCATAGCAATTACAGTTGCCGAATCTTTTCCGCCACTATTGCCTACAACAATTCCTTTTGTACCTGTCTTTTCTACATATTCTTTCATCCATTGAATAGCATTTTCCGCTTCTTTTTCTATCATATAACTTCTCATTCCTTCCCTAAATGCAAACGAGCATTTTAAAATTTGCAATTTTAGATATCATTACTTTCTGTCCCATTAAATCTACTGATATAGCTTATTCTGTTTGATATAAGAAATTACTTCATCTGGTGCTAAATATTTTATACTTTTCCCGCTTCTTATGTTTTGTCTTGCAAAAGTCGAACTTAAATTACTTCTTATATGATTTTTTACTTTAATAAAAGCTTGCCTATTATTGATTAAAAATTGACTTGTCTGAATGATATCTTCTAAATTATCTTCACCTCTTTCAAAAACATACATTTTAAAATTCTTTGTTAATTTTTCGGACTGATTCCAATTCTCTAATTCTCTTAAATTGTCGCTTCCCATAGTAAAACAGATTTCGTATTCGCTATATTGTTCTTGTAGTTTAGTGAGCGTTTCTATTGTGTACATCTGCCTTGTACAATCCATTTCTATTCTTGATACTTCGAATTTTTTGTTTTGATTACATACTAATTTTAACATTTGATATCTATGTTGGTTATCGATTAAATCTACTTTTTGATACTTACGATTCACAGGAACAAATAATATCTTTTCGATTGGATTATATTCCTGCACTAATTGTTCTGCTAATGAAAAGTGGGAGTTTAACGGTGGATTGAAACATCCCCCAAACACTACTATTTGTTTTTTTATTAAATTTTCCATAATGCTCCTTTTTGGTAATATTTTTATCATTATACTATGATTTGTTTATAATTTCTACTTTTTTTGTGATTTAAGTTTATTTTTTGTAACGATTCAAAGGTGATATATTTCAATTAGAAGTATCTATATTTTTATGAAGTGGCAATTCGGGAGGACCAGTCAAAAAAGAAGCGACTTTTATCTCGCTTCTTGATATACAAAAACTTTTTCCATTATATGTTCTGAATTTGGTCCTACAAAAACCTTAAATTCTCCTTGTTGTATGTTATATTCCAACTTCTCATTCCAGAATTTTAACATATCTGGCGTGATTTTAAAAGTAACTTCTTTTTCCTCAAACTCTTCAAAATACTCTTTTTTAAATGCTTTTAATTCTTTTGTTGGTCTTACTACACTTGCTACCAAATCTTGAAGATAAAGCTGTATGACTTCTTTTCCTGGTCTATTACTATTATTTTTCACTTTTACTGTAACAGTTATTGACGAATTGATATCCATTTGATTGCTACTAATCCTCAAATCTAAATATTCAAATTTTGAGTATGATAAGCCATATCCAAAAGGATAAAAACTTTCGGTTGGAATATCTTGATAACGGGATGCAAATCGAATATCACTTACATGTGGTCTTCCCGTATTATAATGATTATAATAAATTGGACATTGTCCTGTAGCTTGTGGAAAACTCATTGTTAATTTCCCAGATGGATTTACATCTCCAAAAACTACATCTGTAATAGCATTTGCTCCTTCTGTGCCTGGGAACCATACTTCTAATAAAGCATCTGTTTTTTCTGCAACTTGATTTAATACAAGTGGTCTACCATTAAATAAGATGGTAATTATTGTTTTATCTAATTTACTTAATTCATTCAATAAATTTTGTTGGATTTGCGAAATCTCAATATTAGCTCTTGAACATGCCTCTCCACTTTGTCTATAATGTTCTCCTATTGCCAAAACAATGACATCTGCTTTTTTAGCAACCTCTATGGCTTGTTCTAACATTTGTTGTTCTTTTTCTTTTTCATCTTCTGTATGGATTGGTTCTAATCCATCTTCTAATAAAATATGATTCAAATCCCTTTCTTCTAAAATATGGCTTCCTTTCGCATATAACACATTTTCTACGCCTACTTTTTTTTGAAAAGTCTCTTTTAATGTTGGAATTTTAGCTTTGTCTGAATAGATTGACCAAGAACCAAGAATTGCAATATTATCAGCATATGGTCCAATTAAAGCTATTTTGCTATCTTTCTTTAATGGCAAAACCTGTTTCTCGTTTTTTAATAATACCAAAGTTTCGGCCGTTAATTCTCTGGCTTTTTCTAAATGTTCTTGGCTTTTTAAGATTTTCTTTTCTCTTTCTTCATCAATATTTCCATAGGGATTTTCAAATAATCCCAGTTTATTTTTTAAACTAAGTACTCTAAATACCGATTCATCTAATATGGACTCTGGTACTTTACCTTCTTTTACTAATTCTTTCAAATGATTGGAATAAACATTAGACATCATATCAATATCTACCCCAGCCATAATAGCTTTATAGGCTGCTTCTTTTTTATCCTTTGAAACGCCATGTGCAATTGTTTCTTCTATGGCTGAATAGTCTGAAATAACAACCCCTTGAAATCCTAATTCTTTTCTTAATAAGTCTCTTAATAGCCATTGATTAGCAGAAGCTGGAATACCATTTATAGTATTAAAAGACGTCATAATCATTTCTGCTCCCTTTTCAATTGCTGCTTGATAAGCTGGTAAATAATATTGCCTAAATTCTCGCTCCGACATATCAACTGTATTATAATCTCTTCCTGCTTCTGCTGCTCCATAGGCAGCAAAATGTTTTACACAAGCTGCTGCATTTCCCAATTGAGAAATATCCTCGCCTTGATAAGCTTCTATCATAGTTTTGGCAAATACTTGTCCTAAATAAGAATCTTCTCCTCCTACTGATTCCATCACTCTTCCCCATCTTGGATCTCGTACTAAATCCACCATCGGCGAAAAGTTCACATTAGCTCCGGCTTGCTCCTGCTTCTTTAATCGATACTTTTGTGCAATCATAAATTACCTTTTCACTCCAAGAACAGCCTTGTGCAAGCGGAATCGGAAAGACCGTTCGATACCCATTAATTACATCTGCCATAAACAAAAGTGGTATTTTTAATCTATTTTTTGATAAATATTCATCTTGTATTTTTCTAATTTTTTCACTTCCTACCACATTTAAAATAGACCCTACATTATATAACATTTCATTGGATAACTCTAAATCCTTTAATGGGCCTGTTGTTGTATCAACATCATCCATTAAAAATATCTCCCCTTGGACCTGAACTAATTGCCCTATCTTTTCTTCTAATGTCATCTGATTTAATAATGTTAATAATTTTTCCTTTTTCATTTGCTTTTCACCTCTTCTTTTCTTATGTTTGTTAAATTCTCCTCTTTTTGTTTAATGTTTAATTGATTCAATCCTTGAATCACATACTCATTTTTCATAAAATACTTCCATATCAAACCTGTTAAATAATTTTCAATCATTATCATAGAAATTCCTTTATCAATGCCAATATATTCTTTTGCATACCATGGTTCATGGTTTTCTAAATTGTAAGCATCTTTTAATCCATATTTTCCCCAAAATCTAGGAAAATCATTATAATAATGCTCTAATGCTTTCATGGAAAGTTCTGGTGTAAACACAATTGAACCAGCTGCTCCACTTGGAGAAACAGTACCGTCATTCTCATTTAATTGATTTCCGAGCTGGCATTGCTCCAAATTCTACACAATATCCTTTTGGACCAATACAAGGTGTTAAACCCCAGGAATTTTCCCCATATGTCTTATAGTTTTTACTATTTTGGATACAATAGTTTCTGTTTGCCAAAGTTGCTTTCACAGAATTTTCAAACCAGTCAATTCCATTATCATCTCTTTTGTCTCTAAAATCAATCCATGCATGAGAATATTGATAGGTAAATAAAGTTCCACAATAGGTATAAACTATATTCTCTATATCGTCATAATCTGTAATTGGCTTTCTGAAATCATTGTATGTACTAGGATTTACAGGAAAAGTTGGAGAAGCAACTCCTAAAATATATAACATCAATTGTTCAGCATACATGTCCCAATGTCCAAAAAATCCTTTTTCTGGTGAAAATCCCATATAAAATTGATTGACATTTTTATCTAAATACCAATTCCAATCAATTCTTCGGTATAATTCTTCTGCTTTTTCTTTTATTTCTCCTTTAAAATACTCTCCTGCTAAAATAGCACCGCAAATAAAAATACCTGTATCAATAATCGAAACCTCACAATCCCATTCTCTTTTTGCTGTTTCCATATGGATAAAATGATAAAAAAAGCCATGTATTGATTCCATGTTATTTAAAAAAGTGTCTAGTGTTCCTTTCGCCCTATCATATGCTTTTTGAAAACTAATCCACTTTCTTTCCACTCCTATTACAAGAGCTGCTAGCCCATATCCAACAGATGCAATGCTAGCAACTTCAGGTGATAAATTTGTTTTATCACGAATCAATCCATAACCTTTACTATTTTTATTTTTATTTGATTCTTGTATAAAAAAGTTAAAATCCCCTCTCAATTCTTTTTTTAATAGTTTTTCCCCTTGACAAGTAATTCTTCCCATTTGCTTCACCTCTATTCTCATTATAGATGGCAAATTTTTAAAAAGCAATGGAGAGTTTTGGTAGTTTTAATGTATTTTTCCTATTCTAACTATAATTTACAAATGAAAATTTTTATGTTCTTTTGCCTGTTGATTCATTTTTTCTAATTCTAGTTGGGACAATTCCTTTACAGAATAGTAATCCCCATGACTAATACAAGATATTATCTGTTTTAAAAAAGTTATATATTTTTCTTCATTTACCATATTTTCACATTCCTTTATTCCTATATTTTCTTTACTCTTAGAATATATCTTATTTTTTCGTGTACACTAATAGTGATACTATTTTTGTCTATCATATCACATTTAACTTGTAAATTCAAGTGTTTTTGACATTTTTAGTGTCATTTAGTTTCATGGCTGTTGCAGTAATAATGTGTTCAACATTTTCAGGTGACTTGTTATACTAATATTAATAGTTTGAATTATATGGAGGTATGGAATGGATACACTTTCAAAGCCTGATATCGATAAAAATTTTGGTAAAATATTACGAGACTTTCGTATAAAGAACAAATTAACGCAAGAACAATTATCTGAGAAATTAGGAATTTCCTTAAAATATATTTCTAGAATTGAGAATGGAAACAATGGTGTAAAAACGCAAACTCTAATTAAATATATGAATATTTTAGGACTTCCACCTAATACCATTTATGCACCTTTTATTACTAACAAAGAGGCGGCAAAAGATATTGAAATTTCACAAAAACTTTCTTCTCTTTCTGACGAGAAAAAAGATTTTATTAGTGCTATAATTGATTTAGTTAAAACTTTAGATTAATTTTCAAGATGCTAAAAAGTAAAATTTTTAGCATTTTTTTTTTAATCGAGTAGAGGATAACACTTAATGTGCTTTTCCCCTCTCACACCACCGT
>CAOKEO010000032.1 GCA_948467495.1 uncultured Clostridium sp. | reverse complement strand
AAAATCGAAGCCCTTAAGATATATAAAATAGGACTTATTCAAAAGACATATAATAACAATTGTGGTAATAAAATAAAAATGAAAGACTTAATTATACAAAAATCTATAAGAAATGCCAAAAATGAAGTAGATAATGTATATAGTGTTAGTAACAAAGAAGGATTTATACTACAATCAGAGCAGTTTAAAGATAGGACAGTAGCAAGTGAAGATACACAAAATTATAAAATTGTTGAAAAAAGTGACTTTGCATATAATCCAGCTCGTATTAATGTAGGATCTATTGCAAGAATGAAACAAGATGTAAAAGGAATAATTAGTCCAATGTACATATGCTTTAGGGGCAATGAAAAAATAATACCAGAATATTTAGAGTATTTTTTTGAATCTTATAAATTTACATATGAAATGAATAAAAGACTTGAAGGTAGTGTAAGAATGTGTTTGTCATATGAATCGATGATAAATATACCTATAGAATTACCATGTATAGAAGAACAAAGAAAAGTATCAGATTTATTTAATAGCGTAGGCCATAAGATTAATCAAGAAGAAAGTAAATTAAAAAAACTAAATGAAATAAAAAAAGGATTATTACAAAAAATGTTTATATAGAGTAGCAAAAAAGCTACTCTATATTGCTATAAACATAAAAATATTGTAAAATATATATCAAGAGGTAAAATGAAATGTATAGTGAAAAAGTAAAAAAATATTTTGAAAATCCTATTAATATGGGATATATGGAAAATGCAACTTCAACAGGTATAATTGAAAACGAAGTTTGTAGTGACATTATAAAAATATATTTAAAAATAAATAAAGATATTATTATAGACGCAAAATTTGAAGTAAACGGATGTCCACCTATTATAGCCTCATGTTGTGTTGTAACAGAAGCTATAAAAGATATGAATATAGAACAAGTAATACATATAGATGGACCATTTATTATTAAAGAATTAGATGGATTACCAAAAGAAAAAGAACATTGTGCAGAACTGGTTCAAAAAACATTATATAGGGCGATTCATAATTATAAAAATAAAAAAATAAGGAGCTAATTATGATTTATATTACAGGCGATACACATTCAGATTTTACAAGATTTACTGAGGATCAATTTCCAATACAATCCGAGATGACAAAGAGTGATTATGTAATAATATGTGGCGATTTTGGAGGAGTATGGACTTTTGAAGAAGAGAGCCGTCGCGAAAAAGAAGTTTTAGACTGGTTAAATGAAAGAAATTTCACTACTTTATTTGTAGATGGAAATCATGAAAACTATACAAGATTATATAATAATTATCTAGTAGAAGAATGGCATGGAGGAAAAGTACATAGAATTAGGAATTCAGTTTTACATTTAATGCGTGGAGAAATATTTGATATAGATAATAAAAAGATATTTGCATTTGGTGGTGCAAAATCTCATGATATACAAGATGGAATATTAAACTTAGATGAAGAAGAGAGAATATATGAATATCGTAAAAGAGGAGCATACTTTAGAATAAGAGATTTTTCGTGGTGGGATCTAGAATTACCAACTAAAGAAGAAATGGAAAATAGTATAAATAATTTAGAAAAAGTGAATTATAAAGTGGATTATATTATCTCTCATTGTTGTCCTACAAGTATTCAAACCATACTAGGTGCAGGAAAATTTGAGAAAGATTATTTAACAGACTATTTTCAAAAAATCATGGAAAAATGTGAATTTAAGAAATGGTATTTTGGTCATTATCATGATTATAGACAAGTTGATTCACAATTTGTTTTATTATATGAAGATATAGTTCAACCGGAATTTGAAAATATTTTTTAATAAAACATTACTTTATGTCGAAAAATGTGATTTTTAGAATATAAAACATATAGAATTTTGTGATAAACCTATATTGAAAATACAAGAATTTTGTGATACAATATATACAGAGGTGAAAAGTATGAGCCGTTTAAGGAGAAAAATAGACCAATATTTAATAGATTGGAAAAATGATAAAAACAAAATGCCATTGATTGTAAAAGGTGCAAGACAAATAGGAAAAACTGATAGTATAGAAAATTTTGCAAAAAGCAATTATAAAAATCTAGTGGAAATTAATTTTGCAATTGAAAAACAATACTTAGATATTTTCAAAGATGGTTTTGATGTTAATAGTATATTAAAGAACATTTCTTTTAAAAATCCAAATTTTAAATTTGTGCCAGAAGAAACCTTAATTTTCTTTGATGAACTTCAAGCATGTCCTAATTGTGCAACAGCACTGAAATCATTTAACCAAGATGGAAGATTTGATGTAATTTGTTCTGGATCGTTGATGGGGATAAACTATAAAGAAATAGAGTCAAACAGTGTTGGAAATAAGATTGATTATAATATGTATTCAGTGGATTTTGAAGAATTTTTATGGGCAAAGGGATATAAAGAAGAACAGATTGAAGATTTATATAAATGTATGATTGAAACTAAGCCATTAAGTACAGTGCAATATGATGTTATGATGTCTAATTTTAAAGAATTTATGGTAGTTGGTGGAATGCCAGCAATAGTAAATAGATTTATTTCTCAAAAAAATTATAGTGGAATATTAGAAATGCAAAAACAAATTTTATTAGACTATGAAGAAGATATTACAAAATATGCTCAAGGATTAGATCAAGGAAAAATATTAAGTGTGTATAGAAAGATTCCTACATTTCTGGGAAATGAAAATAAAAAATTTCAAATTTCTAAAGTTGAGAATGGTGCTAGAAGTAGAGAATATATCGGAACAATAGAATGGCTAGATAATGCAGGTATAATTAATATTTCATATTGCATGGAACAACCAGAGCTTCCACTTGGTGGTAATTATAATCCAGATAATTATAGATTATATTTTAGTGATACAGGAGTATTAATTGGTTCACTTGATGAAGAAGCTCAAGATGATTTAAGGAAGAATGAAAATTTTAATACTTACAAAGGTGCAATTTTTGAAAATATTGTTGGAGATATGCTTGTAAAAGCAGGATATAAATTGTATTTTTATAAGAATGAAAAAGGAACAATTGAAATGGATTTCTTTATAAGAGATAAAGATTCATTAATTCCTGTTGAAGTAAAGGCAAATGATAATGCAACAGCTTCATTAAATAATTTAATTGATAATGATAAATATGAAGATATAAGATATGGAATAAAATTATGTAATAGAAATATAGGATTTAACGGCAAATTTTATACTTTCCCCTATTTCTTAACATTTCTTTTGAAAAGATATCTAAAAGAAAGATAGAAAGTAATATTAATTTTAAGAATAAAGAAATGAGGTATAATGTGAAATGATCGATGAACATTATAAGAACTTTAAAGTAAGAGATTATATGAATGAAGAATCTTTAAAAAGTTATTTATCTACCAATATAATTGATTGCTCATTGGGAACAAATCCATTCATAGAAGATAGTATGATAAAAAAATATATACTAGAATGTAGCTGTGAAATTAATAAATATCCTTCTTTAGAATATGAATTATTGAAAGAAGAATTACTTAAGTTTTGGAAAGAGTACCTTTATAATGATATAAATAAGAATAATATAGCTTTCGGTGCAGGAACAATGGGAATATTAAGAAATATTAGTGAATTTTTAATTCAAGAAGGAACAAAGGTATTAGGAATAGCACCTCAATTCCCAAGATTTATATCAGAAGTAGAATTAAAAAAGGGAATATATGAATATTATAACTTAGAAAAAAAGAATAACTATAAGTTTATAGCAACAGATTTTATGAAAAAAATTAATAATAGTTATAGTCTAATATCTATAGAAAATCCTAATAATCCTACTGGACAGATAATAGATGTTAGTGATATTGAAAAGATAGTAAGAAAAGCAAAACAGTATAATATTATTGTTATAGTAGATGAAGCATATGGTGATTACATGCAATTAAATAACTCAGCTATAAAACTTGTGGGAAAATATGACAATATAATGGTATTAAGAAGTGCATCTAAATTTTATGGATTACCTAATCATAGAATAGGTTATATGTTTGCAGACAGTGAATTAATAAAAATATATAATGAAATTGCAATACCATTTCCATTTTCAGACTTATCAGCTAGTATTTTTATTAAAGTTTTAAAGAATCATGATAAATTAGAATATACAAAACTAAAAACAGTTGAAATAAATCAAGCATTATATAAGACATTAAAGAAAGAAAATTATATAAGCACCAATGTAGAGACACCAATATTTACAATAAAAACTGATAAATATGATAATTTAACTAACAAATTGATGAAAGAAGGTATTATTGCTGAAAATTGTAGTTATTTTATAAATTTAGATAACACATATGCAAGAATAAGGATTACAAAAGATTACGAAAAACTAATCAAGATACTTTCCAAAATACTATAAAGAGCTAAAATAAATTAAAAATAAATATATAAAGACAAATTAAAAACATATTGAAGAGATTAATTTAAAAAGTGGGAAAAAAGAAAAAATATCAAAAAAATTTCTTTTGCCCACTTTTAAATTTTAGATTAAACCTAAGAATTTAAAGCATTATTCAGCAACTTAATTCCATCACCAAACCCAGTTCTATAATACTTCTCATTCCAGTAAATACAATGTTGTAAAAAATCATCACGCAAATCATCTAAAACATCAGAAACATAATCCTTTTTAGAATCCAAAGTAGCATCTAAAATCCTATCAGCAAAAACATCAAACTTAAGCAAATGCCTTTTATCTTCCTCACTCAAATTAGTTTCCAACTCTTCAGACCTAAAATCCAGCCAATCTGTCATCAAGTCATTTTTACAATTTAAATCATTATTTATACTTTCAAAACAACAAAAATATTTCTTATTCATAATCAAAACCTCTGTAAATTTATTTTTATAAAATCAAATGCTAAGCTAATTAATCAAAGGCATTACAAAATTTTTTAAAAAAATTTTGCATACTTAGGTTGCTAAAAAAACATAATAGCTTAAATATAATTGGGCTCAATTTGGGCACACACTTCCCCAAAACGAACCCAAAATCACATAAATTTACAAAGTACAAAAATTGGGCACACCAAATATACCAACAAAAACCGACAAAAGCATTGTCTACCAATAGTTTGCAAAAATTACTCATAACCCAAAGGTCGGTAGTTCGAGTCTACCCTCCGCAACCAATTATTGCAAGTCATGAAAGACTTGCTTATTTTTTTATCTTAATTAAAAAGTGACGGATTTTTTTATACGTAAAATTAAGATGATAAAAGAATCTCATAAAATATTAAACTGTTATCGAAAAATACCAGTATTTTTAGGCAATGAAAATAAGAAGTTTCAAATATTGGATTTAACGGCAAATTTTATACTTCTTCCTATTCCCTAACATTTCTTTTAAAGAGATATTTAAAAGAAAGATAGAAATATAGTGAAATATGAAAAATCATTGACAATTATTATATTATTAACATATACTATAAGTTAGAAAAAATTTAAAACTTTTGGGAGCTATGTTCATAGAATGTGGCTCTATTTTTCTTTTTAATTAAAGCAAGAAAGTCTAAAAAGTACAGTGGAATTTACTTTTAAATTTAAGAAATAGGTATTTTAAATGAGGTAAAATAGGATAATGAATTAGAGGTTACTTGTATTAGAATTGATAAATATAATTCGGCAAATTACTGCGTAAATGTTGTTAAATATATATTTTTATGATATAAAATATACTAGAATATTTGTAATTATTATGGAGGAATACAATGAACAACAGAAAAGAACAAGAAAGAAGTGAATTGCACAAAACAATATGGAAAATAGCAAATGATTTAAGAGGTTCCGTAGATGGATGGGATTTTAAACAATATGTATTGGGATTATTATTTTATAGATTTATATCAGAAAATTTAAGAAACTTCATAAACGAAGGAGAACACAAAGCAGGAAATAAAAAATTTGATTATGCAAAACTTTCAGATGAAGAAGCTCAAATAGGAAAAGAAGGTATAATAGAAGATAAAGGTTTTTACATTTTACCAAGCGAATTATTTGAAAACGTAAGAAAAAGAGCTCAAAAAGATAAAGATTTAAATATTACATTAAAGAATATCTTCAATAATATCGAAAATTCAGCTAAAGGAACAGCATCTGAAAATGATGTAAAAGGACTGTTTGATGATTTAGATGTAAATAGTAACAAACTTGGAAATACCGTAATTGAACGAAATGAAAAATTAGTAAAAATGATTAATACTATTGGCGATTTAGGACTTGGTAATTATAAAGATAACGCAATAGATGCTTTTGGTGATGCCTATGAATACCTTATGACGATGTATGCATCTAATGCAGGAAAATCTGGTGGTGAATTTTTTACACCACAAGAAGTGGGAGAACTATTAGCAAAAATAGCATTAATGGACAAAAAGAAAGTTAATAAAGTTTATGATCCATGTTGTGGTTCTGGATCATTGTTATTAAAGTTTGCAAAAATACTTGGAAAAGAAAATGTTAAACAAGGATTTTTTGGACAAGAAATAAATCTTACAACATATAACTTATGTAGAATTAATATGTTTTTGCATGATATAAATTATAGTAATTTTGATATTGCATTAGGCGATACACTAACAAAACCAAAGCATTGGGATGATGAACCATTTGAAGCAATAGTGTCAAATCCACCCTACTCAATACATTGGGCAGGAAAAAAAGATGTAACATTAATGAATGATCCAAGATTTTCGCCAGCAGGAATATTAGCACCAGAATCAAAAGCAGATTTAGCATTTACGATGCATATGTTATCATGGCTAGCACCAAATGGAACAGCAGCAATTGTTGAATTTCCAGGAGTACTTTACAGAGGTGGAGCTGAACAAAAAATACGAAAATATTTAGTTGAAAACAATTTTATTGATACAGTAATACAATTACCTCCAGACCTTTTCTTTGGAACAACAATTGCCACTTGTATTATAGTTCTAAAGAAAAATAAAACAGATAATTCTACTTTGTTTATTGATGCATCAAAAGAATTTATTCGAGGAGATAGTAAAAATAAGTTAACAGATGAAAATATAAATAATATTTTAAACTTAATCAAAAGCAGAAAAAGTATAGATTATAAATCTATTTTGATTTCAACTGAAGAAATAGGAAAAAATGATTATAATATTTCAGTAAATGCATATTTACAACAAGAAATTAAAGAACAAAAAATAGATATTAAAGAACATAATGAAAAGGTTCAAAAAATAGTTAAAAGAGAAAATAAATTAAGAAAAGAACTTGATAAAATTATAAAAGAATTAGAGGGAGCTTATAGTGAATAATTTAAAAAAGTTAATTCAAAAAAAATGCCCTAATGGAGTACAATATAAAGCTATAAAAGATATCTGTAAATTACATTATGGAAAAGGGAATACAATCCCTAAAAATGGAGGGAAATATCCAGTATATGGATGCAATGGAATTGTAGGAACAACAAATGAATATAATAATGAAAATTCTCCTATTATAGGACATATTGGTTCTGCAGGAGTAGTAACATGGGGAGAAGGAAAACATTTTGTTACTTATAATGGAACAATATGTACTCCAAACGAAAATGTTTTATCAAGGTATATATATCATTTGTTATTAAATTTACATTTAGAAAAATATGTAAAAGGAAGTCAACCATTTTTATCAGCAAGTGACTTTCAAGATATAAAAGTTCCTGTACCTCCTCTGGAAATACAAAGTGAAATAATTTGTATATTGGATAATTTTACAGAACTGACAACAGAACTGACAACAGAACTGACAACAGAACTGACATTAAGAAAACAACAATATGAATATTATAAAAAAATATTATTCTCATTTAAAAATTCAAACAATATACAATATATCAAAGTTGCAGATATTGCAGTAAGAAATAAGGGAACATCAATTACAGCAAAAAAAATGAAAGAATTGGATAAAAAAGGGGCACCTGTAAAAATATTTGCTGCTGGTAATACAATTGCTAATGTTAATTTCGAAGATATTCCTGAAGAAGATATCATATATAAACCAAGTATTATAGTAAAATCAAGAGGATATATTGGGTTTGAATATTATAATCATCCGTTTAGTAATAAAGCTGAATTATGGTCATATACAGTAAATGATGAAAAATTTAATCAAAAATTCGTATATTACTATTTAATGACTTTACAAGATAAATTGCAAAGAATTGCTAGAAATCAATCTGTAAAGTTACCACAAATTTATCATAATAACACAGATACTATATTAATTCCTATAATATCAATAGAAGAACAAGAAAGAATAGTATCTATCTTAGATAAGTTCGATAAATTAACAAATGATATATTAGAAGGAATACCAGCAGAAATAGAAGCAAGAAAAATTCAATACGAATTCTACAGAAACAAATTATTAGATTTTAAAAAATTAAAGGAAGATTAGAATGAAAAAATTAAATGTTGTATCTGAAAATATGAACTCAACGGTAATAAGTAAATATGAATATAATGCAGATAAATCTACAAGTTATCAATCAGAAGCACAGTTAGAAAAAGAATTTATAAAAACATTACAAGAACAATCTTATGACTATTTGAAAGTAAATAGTGAAGCAGAACTTATTCTAAACTTAAAAATGCAACTAGAGAAATTAAATAAATATGAGTTTACAGATAATGAATGGAATAATTTTTATAATAAGATTATTAAGAACGGAAATGATGGAATACTAGAAAAGACAAGAAAAATTCAAGAAGACTATATTCAAACAATAACTTTAGATAATGGTGAACAAAAAAATATTTATTTAATCGATAAAGATAATATACACAATAATATCTTGCAAGTAATAAATCAATATGAAAATGTAGGAAATAGAACCAATAGATATGACGTGACAATTTTAGTAAATGGTTTCCCCATGATACATATCGAATTAAAACGTCGAGGCGTAAATATAAGAGAAGCATTTAACCAAATAAACAGATATCAAAGAGATTCTTTTTGGGCTAACTCTGGATTGTTTGAATATATTCAAATATTTGTAATTAGCAATGGAACATATACGAAATATTATTCAAACACAACAAGAAACTTACATGTAAAAGGTAGCATAAAAAAACCTTCAAATACATTTGAATTTACATCATATTGGGCCGATCAGAATAACAATCCAATTGTAGATTTAATAGATTTTACAAAAACATTTTTTGCAAAGCATACCATTCTAAATATATTAACAAAATACTGTATCCTTACAACAGAAGATGTGCTATTGGTTATGAGACCTTATCAAATAGTAGCAACAGAAAAAATTATAAATAGAATTGAAATTGCACATAATTATAAATACTTTGGAAGTAGTAAATCAGGTGGATATATTTGGCATACAACTGGAAGCGGAAAGACATTAACAAGTTTTAAAACTGCACAAATTGCCACAAAGTTAGATTATATAGACAAAGTATTATTTGTTGTAGATAGAAAAGACTTAGATTATCAAACAATGAAAGAATATGATAAATTTAAAAAAGGTGCTGCAAATGCAAACACATCTACTAAAATATTAGAAAAACAACTAAAGGATTCAAATGCAAAAATTATAATTACAACCATTCAAAAATTGACAAATTTTATTAAGAAAAATACTGAACACCATATTTATAATCAACATGTTGTATTAATATTTGATGAATGCCATAGAGGACAATTTGGAGATATGCATAAACTTATTATTAAAAAGTTTAACAAATACTATATGTTTGGATTTACAGGAACACCTATATTCGCAGAAAACAGCAGAACCATAAAAGGAATATCAATGACTACGGAGCAACTATTCGGAGATAGATTACATACTTATACAATAGTCAATGCTATTAATGATAGAAATGTATTACCATTTAGATATGAATATGTAAAAACGGTTGAAACTAAGGAAAATATTGAAGATGAAAAAGTAAATGCAATAGACACTGAAAAAATATTAATGAATTCAAAAAGAATAAACTTAATCACAGACTATATAATAAAGCATTTTTCAATGAAAACAAAAACTAATGAATCTTATGTATATAGTACATTAGATAATGTAATTGAAATTGCAAAAAGTAATAAGTTAAAAGAAATAAGAATTAAAAAGAATGTAAATGGATTTAATTCAATATTTGCTGTTGCATCAATTGACATGGCTAAACTATATTATGAAGCTTTTAAAAGAAGAAAAGACAATAATCTAAAAATAGCTTTAATTTATAGTTATGGTATGAATGATGAAGAAAATGATTGGCTAGAAGACGAGAATTCTGATTCAACAGAAAATCTAAGCAAAACGGATAGAGATTTTTTAGAAGTAGCAATTCAAGACTATAATAAATTATTTGGTACAAGCTATGATACATCAAGTGAAAAATTTCAAAATTATTATAAAGACATTTCCTTAAGAATGAAGAATAGAGAAATTGATATTTTAATTGTTGCAAATATGTTTTTAACAGGATTTGATGCAAAAACTTTAAACACATTATGGGTAGACAGAAATTTAAAATATCATGGACTAATTCAAGCATTTTCTAGAACAAATAGAATTTTAAATTCAGTCAAAACATTTGGAAATATTGTATGTTTCAGAGATTTAGAAAAAGAACTAAATAAAGCATTAGGATTATTTGGAGATGAAAACGCAAGAAGTATAGTATTACTAAAAACATATGAAGATTATTATTATGGATATCAAGGGAATAGTGAAAAGAATGAAAAAGAATTTCCGGGTTATGCTTTCTTAGTTGAAACTTTAAAACAAAGATTTCCTATTGCTCAAATGATTGTTGGAGAACAAAATAAAAAAGAATTTATAAGATTATATGGTCAAATACTAAAGGTTAGAAATATATTAAGTTCATTTGACAAATTTAAAGAAGATATGTTATTAACACCAAGAGAATTACAAGATTATCATTCAATATATATTGATTTATATAATGGATTTAGAGAAAAAAATAATGGTAAAAAAGTTGATGTTTCTGATGATGTAGTATTTGAAATGGAACTTATAAAACAAATTGAAGTTAATATCGATTACATTTTAGCATTGATTAAAAAATATCATGACAGCAATATGCAAGATAAAGAGATTAGAATAAATATTAATAAAGCAATTATGGCTAGCCCAGATTTAAGGAATAAGAAAGATTTAATAGAGCAATTCATAGACTCATTAAATGGGACTTCAGATGTATATAGAGATTTTTCAGATTTTATGAACAGCAAGAAAAAAGAAGAACTAGATATAATAATTGTTGATGAAAACTTAGATAAAGAAGGAACATATAAATTTATTGAAGATGCATTTGAAAAGGGAATTGTTGAGATAGAAGGTACTAGAATTTCAAGCATTCTACCTCCAATGTCTAGATTTTCCAAAACAAATGATAGACAAACAAAGAAGAAAAATGTCATTCGAAAATTATTTGACTTTTTTGATAAGTTTTTTGTACTTACAAATACTTTTATGAATGATAATACAATTGAGCATGTCGAAAAAGATGATAAGGATAACATAAAGATTTAGTAATAATTATAATATTGGGGGATTGAAATGAATAATTTGAGAAAATACATCCATTTCAAGATGGCAATGGTAGAATTGGAAGAATTATAATGTTTCAGGAATGTTTAAAAAATAATATTTTAGTGTAGACAAAATTAAAATAATATTGTAGAATAACAAACATAGGAAATTGATAATAATACAACGGTTTTGTCATTTCCTATTTTTATTATATTGTAATTGTTGTGATAGAAGCAAGAAAATATGCTTATTAATCATATTTAGTCCCAAAGATAGTAACAAGATTATCTATGACATATAATAATAGCAATTAAGAGACTAAAGATAAGCAAAAGCATCATAGAAAAGAGAGGAAAGGAAAATGGAAAAAACAGTTTGTGAATTATTTGCAGGGGTTGGTGGATTTAGAGTTGGACTAGAAAGATCTAATCCTGATTGGAATACTGTATGGGCTAATCAATGGGAACCAGAAAGGAAATTTCAACATGCCTTTGATTGCTACACCCATCATTTTGGAAATGATGATAGATATGTAAATGAAGATATATCATCTGTCGATAAAAATACCATTCCCAATCACAATTTATTAGTAGGTGGATTTCCCTGTCAAGATTATTCTGTTGCTAGAACTGGAGCAAAAGGAATAGAAGGAAAAAAAGGTGTCTTGTGGTGGCAAATCAAAGAAATATTAGAAGTAAAAGAACCTAGTTTTGTTTTATTAGAAAATGTAGATAGATTATTAAAATCACCTTCTAGTCAAAGAGGAAGAGACTTTGGTGTAATACTAGCTTGCTTTCATGATTTAGGATACACCGTTGAATGGCGAGTTATTAATGCTGCCGATTATGGTTTTGTCCAAAGGCGAAGAAGAACCTTTATATTTGCTTGCAAAAATTATACTAGCTATTATAGAACTATAGAAAATATTCCTTTGGAAAATATCATAAAAAGAGATGGTTTTTTTGTTCGTGAATTTCCTATACATACTAATATAAATTCTGAAGAAATTGATTTTGTCTATGATGATTTAATTGCTGTTTCGGATAATTTCACGATGGATTTTAAAAATTCTGGTATCATGAAAAATGGAAAAATATATACGGTTGAAACAACGCCTATACCAATCCCTCCACAGACATTAGGAGAAATTATCGAATTAAATGGTGTTGATGATAAATATAATCTAGATAATAATCTTGTAAAATGGACCTATCTTAAAGGTTCCAAAGATATTATTAGAAAAAAAGGAACGCCCCACGAATATCACTTTAGAGAAGGAGCTATCTCTTTTCCTGATAGACTAGATAAACCTGCTAGAACTATGCTAACTAGTGAAGGAAGTTTAAATAGAAGTACACATGTGATACAAGATCCCAATAGTAATTCTTATAGAATATTAACTCCTATAGAAACAGAAAGAATTAATGGTTTTCCTGATAATTGGACTAACACAGGAATGCCCGAAAGATTCCGATATTTTTGCATGGGTAATGCATTAGTTGTTGGATTAATTGAAAAAATGGGAAATTCTTTGAGTGAAATATTTGAAAGAGAAGAAAATTAAATTTCTTCTCTTTTTTTCTATTCATTGGTATCTTTAAATATTTGTTGTTTTATATAACTTGCATTTAACCAAAAGCATTTCTTCATAGCTTGCTTTCCATCCAAAGTAGGATAAGTATCTTTAGCGTTTTTTCCATGAGGTCTAACATGCAATATTGGACTTTCTTTTATTTTAGGTAAATTATCATATTGATTTTTTTTGATACGTTCAACCGTATCTTCCCAAACTCTTTTTATTTCTGTGTTCAAATCTTCTTCTGGAACGTTCCAAAACATAGCTTTTTTAAAAACTAACGTATCGTCATCTATATATTGATAGATTATGAATAAATATTTAGTAGTAGAAAAAGTTTTATAAAGTTTTGAATGCTTCCAATCTTCTTTAACAATCTCGGTATATTTAAAAGTTGGAAATGACATAGACTCTTTGGGCATTCCATCTTTTTTTAATCGAATTGCTTTTATTTTTATATTAGCTTTTTCAAATTCTTCTATTTTGGCATTCGTAACTTGTAACATTCCTTTTGCTAATAAATAAGTAAAAGATTTACTGCTAGTTTGACAGGAAATATGAAATTTTTCTTTCAAGAAGTGAATTTCTTGATTATAATAAGGTTCTAATTTGCTAATAATATATTGTTCTAAGGTTTGTTCTTTTAAAATATTACTATTTTTAATGATTGGTTCATAATTCTCTGTTTTATTTATAATATAGTGATTTAGAATATAAGACATATAAGAATTTTTTAAACAAAATGCTCTTTGTTTTGCCTTCTTTTTGCTAAAAGGTTGTTCTCTCAATGACTTCGCACTTGCTCCTTTTGTACAGGCTCCTAGATAATTTGTATCTCCTTCCGATATCTCATCGGCTTTACCATTTCTTATTTTATCTATAATTATTTTATAATCGTTTTTTATAATTTCTAAATCTTCTTCGGGAAGTTCAAATAATTTAATATAATTGATTAAATAATCAAGTCTCTCTTTTTTGGATTCATATAAATAGTAAACCAAAAGCATGCAGGCACATTTTTCATAAACATGACTTTGGAAGAAATCTTCTTCTTTATAATCTTTCATATAGTTAATAATAGCAAGTACCAGTCTCTCTTTTGCTCGTAACTTATTTTTTGATTTTATGGTATAAGGAGTAACCTTTAATTCCACACCTGCCTCATTAAAGTCCGCTTCTGACTTGCTATTAATATCATAGAAAAAGAAATGCTTCTCTATCAATTGACCTAAAGATCCTTTTGACCTTGGATTATTATAATATTCAACTAGTTCTTTTTTATCTTTATCTGTAATATTAGGGTCATTTAATAGTATCTCTCTAAAAGTTTTCTTTTTTAAAGTATGTGCATATTCTTCTATAGACTTCTTTGAATTTTTTTGATACGGTAATTTATTCATCACCCTTCCTCCTTTATCAATTTTTTATCTCAAAAAACCATTAATAATTTCCTCTTCTGCTTCCCTTTCAGAAAGCCCCAAAGTCATTAACTTAATTAGTTGTTCTCCTGCTATTTTTCCAATTGCTGCTTCATGGATTAAATTGGCCTCTACACTATTAGCTGTAATCTCTGGAGTAGCTGTTACTTTAGCACAATCTTTGATAATGGCATCACATTCACTATGAGCAAAACACTGATTATTTCCATAGATTTTGGAAACAAAAAATTGCTGTGAACTATCTGTTGCCACTGACCTAGAAGTAACATGTGTACTAGCATTTTTTCCATTTAGTTTCACATCAAATGTGGTTTTAGCATATTGTTCCCCATGTGTCATAATTTTTTCAGATACAACAAAATTTGTATCCTTTGCTAGCTCACCTTTTGTCTCTCTTATGGTGGAGTCTACTCCTTTTATTTGGCTGCTTTCCATTTCCATACTGCTACCTGCTTTTAAATAAACCTCAGTTACTGGATTTAAAATTCTTTTTCCATCCCCTTTTCCTTCTCCATAATGTTTTTCAATATATTTCACTTTAGCCCCTTCTTCTAAGAAAAATCGATGAATTCCATCATGTTGAGAATTTTTATGATGGTCATTATGAATACCACATCCAGCTATAATAACTACATTTGCATTTTTACCAATATAGAAATCATTATATACCGTATCATTTAAGCCACTTTCTGTTATAATGACTGGTATGTGAATGAATTCAAATTTTGTATTTTCTTTTACATGAACATCGATTCCAGGTTTATCCGTTTTTGTAACAATATTCACATTTTCTGTTACTTTTCTTTCAATTCCTTTTCCATTTCTCCTGATATTATAAGCCCCTTTGGAAATATTTTCTAAATTAGAAATTTCATTCAAAAGTTCCTTATCTACATGTTCCATAGTTTTTTCCATGTCCTTTTCCTTTCTACTTTTTGATTTTATAACATTCTGTCTTGGCAAACGTTTTATTTAATATTTCTTTACTTAATCCTATTTCTTCTATTTTTCCATTTCTCATTAAAATCACTTCATCTGCTATATTTAATATCCTCTCTTGATGAGAAATAATAAGGGTTGTACCTTTGATTAGTTCTCCCATTTTTTCAAATACATCAATTAAATTGCTAAAACTCCATAAATCGATTCCTGCTTCTGGCTCATCAAATATCGCTAATTTTGCACTTCTTAATGCCACAGTTGCAATTTCAATTCTTTTTAACTCTCCTCCTGATAAGGAGTTATTTACTTCTCTATCTACATATTCTTTTGCACATAATCCTACTTTAGATAATACGTCACAAGCTTCTACTTTAGTCATTTCTTTTTTAGCTGCTATTTTTAATAAATCATACACTGTGATACCTTTAAACTTTACCGGTTGCTGAAAGGCAAATCCAATTCCTAAATTTGCTCTTTCATCTATACTTAAATTTGTTATATCTTTTCCATCTAAAATAACTTTACCAAAATCCGGCTTTTCAATTCCCATAATAATTTTTACTAAAGTGGACTTCCCTGAACCATTAGGTCCTGTAATGGCAATAAATTTTCCTATATCAATTGCCAAATTGATATTATCTAAGATTTTTTTATTAGCTCTTTGAAAACATATATCTTTTAATTCTAGTAACACTTATATTCCTCCATTCTTCTACATTTTATTGCATATGTCTTGTTCTGTCAAGTATTTACAATTTCTTCGTGTAACTATTTGTAACTATTTAGACAATGCTGTCAACGTAACTGCAACTCCCTATAAATCTTGATTTTTAAGGTGATAATTTTTTTAATGGAATGGAAATGTCTAAAATATTTCTGAAAATTCGAATGCAACTGGAAAATATTTAGAAATTCTTATCGTATCAAATGAGGGATGTTCAGGGCAAAACCATTATGATATCAAATTCGCATAAATTCCTCGGCTACCTTTCATGACGTCAACAAATTCTTTAACAAAAGTCACAACTATACCCGAAAACAGGACCTTTTGTGACTTTTGTTTTAGAATTTGTAAGACTATTCTAGTCGCATTCGTCATTTATGCGAATTTGATATCATAATGGTTTTGAACGTGAAAGAGGCTCATTTGATTAGCTTAGAATTTTTTAATATTTGTAAGGCACGCCGAGAATTTGAAGAAATATTTTAGAGATTTTCCATTCCCTTAAGTTAATCACTAATCTTAAAAGGGCTTTGCAGTTAGGTTGACAGCATTGTCTATTTAGAGATGATATATTTCAATTAGAAAGTTTCTATATTTTCTATTCACAATTACTATTATTATTTTATACTTATATAATTTTTTATTTTTTCAAACTTAGCATCTCCAATGCCACTTACTTCCTTGATATCTTCTATCTTTGTAAATTTTCCTTTTTCTTTTCGGTACGTTAAAATTTTGCTTGCTGTAGAAGGTCCAATACCTGGTAAAGTCTCTAACTGTGCCTGTGTTGCTGTATTAATATTGACTTTAGAATTTTTGGTACTTACTGATTTTTCATCATTTGTAGAATGATTGTTAGTAATCCCACTTGAATTTGTTATATAATTGTCTGTACCATCTTTGGTCTCTTCTTTTTGCTTTTCTTGTTTAGTTGGAATATGTATTTTCATACCATCTTCCAATTTATAAGCTAAGTTAATGTCTTCTGTACAGGCATCTTCTCTTAGTCCTCCGACTTTATCAATCGCATCTGAAATCCTGCTATTCACCTTTAATTCTACTACTTCCTCTTGGTTTACAGCACCAGATACGTGAACTAAAATTGTATCATCACTGTACTCTTCTTGTTCTTTTGTTTCTTCTTGTATGATTGAATTATTTTCGTATGTTAACTGTGCACTATTATCTTCTTTGGCATATACATAATAGCAGATAAAACCTGCTACAATAGCAGCTAATGCTGCTAATACTATTTTTTGTTTTTTATCAAATTGATACATATTATACCTCCTTATCTTGAATAATTATTTATCTATAAACATTGAAAATTTTAGAAAAATAGGATATGATGATACTATCATTAAATGAGGAGAAAAAAATGAAATTGAATAGAAAAAAATTAATTTTATTATTACTGACCATCTTGTTTTTAACCTGCCCTTCCTTCACTTTCGCAAATAATAACAAAGAACCAAATTTAGTTTCGAAAGCTGCGATACTAATGGACAATAAAACTGGGAAAATTTTATATTCAAAAAATGAAAAAGAAAAAATGTACCCTGCTAGTACCACTAAAATTGTAACTGCTATCATTACATTAGAAAATTGTAATTTAGATGAAGTGGTAACTGTTAGTTACGATACTGTCATGTCAATACCAGATGGTTACTCTTCTGCTTCTCTTCAAATAGAGGAGCAATTAACAGTTGAACAATTATTACAACTTTTATTGGTTCATTCTGCCAATGATGCTGCCAATGCACTAGCAGAATATGTTGGTGGTTCAGTTGAAAGTTTTGTTTCTATGATGAATACAAAAGTGAATGAACTTGGTTTAACTCATACTCATTTTACAAATGCTTTTGGTATGCATGATGATAATCATTATACGACAGCACAAGATTTAGTTATGATTATGAAATATTGCATTCAGAATGAAAACTTTAGAAAATTAGCTGGTAGTGCTTCTTGTGCTATTCCAGCTACCAATAAATATGGTACCAGAAAGTACAATTCCACGAATGAATTAATCATACCAAATAATACCAATTATTATCCTTATTTGACCTCTGGTAAAACTGGATATACCTCTCAAGCAGGTGATTGCCTAGTTTCTTGTAGTTATAAAGACAATTTAGAATTATTATGTGTTATTCTCGGTGGTAAGAATATAAATGGAAATTCTACTAGATTTTCTGAAACGAAAAGTTTATACCAATATGGATACAACAATTATTCTATTAGAACCTTATTAAAAGCAAATGATGTAGTTACACAAATTGAAGTTCCTCAAGGTACAAAAGCTACCAAAAATTTAGATTTACTTGCCAATAGCGATATCAAGACATTACTAGAAAACACCGTATCGAAAGATGAACTTCGTTTTGAAATAAATTTGAAACAAGAAATAAAAGCACCCATTGAACAAGGAGATAATCTAGGTCATGTTTCTTATTTTATAGATGGAACAGAACATACAACAGATTTATTGGCATCTCATTCAGTTGAAAAATCAAAGTTATGGTATTTTATTTTGGAAATTGGATTTGGCATTTTAATAATTGCCTTGACTTTAAAAATATTTTTTGATAGAAAAAAGAAATTATCTTTGTTATAATTGCTTTAATTTTACTCACATCTTTTATATAGTAAATTGTAACTAAATTTTTAAGTATCCTACTTAAAAATTTAGTTACTTTATTGATTCGTTTAATTTTCAATAGTTATGATAGAAAGTAAAATAAATTTTCACATTAATAATCCTTTCCAATTATAATTGTTACATCTACTTTACTTGAACTTGATACACTATTTTCAATTGTACCTGAACCAATAACATCTTTCATATTTTTTAACAATGTTTCTTTTATTTCTTTTTTATTAATAATGGTGGTCTTGGAAGTGGTATTCGTACTACCTGTCCTTGTAACTTTATAACCTGCACCTTTTAATTGATTTACTACTTTTTGTAGATTTTTACTATCACCACTTCCATTAAGAACTTCTAGTGTAATTTCTGATTTATTCATACTGTTAGTAGAAGTGGATTGGTCATTCGTATTTGCTTCTCCTGTAGTATTTTCTATTTCTTCAATATCTCTATTATGAAATAATTCTTGTATTAGTTTTTTGGTTTGTACTTTATCATGAACAAATATACTTACATTATTGGTTTTCTCCCAATCTGGTGTTGTTCCTGGCAACATATCTGTTAATAAATTTTCTGTATTAAATTCAACTATATATGGAATATAATCTTTTGCCACACCAAAGTCTACATTGGTTATTACATTTTCCTTTGCTACATCTAAAATAGCTCCCAGTTTAAATATATTTCCTGGTTTAGCTGTCTGTCTCACTACTTCCATAATAAATTCTCGCTGTGTTCTCATTCTTCCTAAATCATTATCTCCATATTCTTGTGAATATGATGTACCATCATTATTATGTCTGAAACGAACTAATTGTTCTGCTTTATTTCCGTCTAATTCTTGTTCTCCTGCTTCTAAATGAATATGTAAGTCTTGTGTTGGATCGTCATAATCCATATCAATTGGTACATTAAAGGTAATACTTCCAATTACATCTACTAATTTAATCAAGGCTTCTGTTTTTACAACTACATAATATTCAATATTTAACCCTGTTATTTCATTGACGGCATCTAGAGTTTCATCTGCTCGATGTTTTCTATTGTATAAAGAATTGATTTTTTCATATGCTGTGGCTTTTGCTGGATTTTTACCAGTATAAGTATCTCTTGGTATAGATAATAACGTAGCTTTTTGTGTATTAGGATTATAAGATGCTACCATGATAGTATCTGTCAAATCAACATTTTCTTGATCTGTACTGATACCTAATATTAAAAATTTGAATTCACCTAAATTCTTTTTGGTATTTTCGTCATGTCCCACCATAGTTGCCAACATTCCTGACATGCCTCCACCATTTTTATGTACTTTATAAGCAAATACTCCCCCTGCCACCAATAAAACCATTAAGAATATAAATAATATCTTTCTTCCTGTCTTGTTTTTTCTTTTTTTCTTTTTTGTATTTTTGCTATTTTTTGTATTTCTATCATTCATTTGTTTTTTTCCCAAAATGATTCACTCCTAATTTTTCATGTTACTAGTATAGCAAATTTATTCTTAAAAATCAACTAAAAAAGCACATTTAAAATATTATTTTGGTACATCGTTTTTCCTAAATAGGATTCATCTACACTCTTGTTTATGGCATTACTAGGTTTCATTTCTCCTGGTATTTTTAAAATTATGAAAAATACATATAATATTAAAAATCCTCTTACAATTCCATATAATAATCCTCCTGCTTTGTTTACTTGATCAAGAATCGGCAATTTTGCAACTGCATTAGCAAATGCACTAATAAATCTTAAAGCAATTCTAACAGTCAAAAACAAAACAATAATAACGCCTCCTGTTACAATATGAATAGCTAAACTTCTTGCTGTTTCTGGTAGCATCTCATTCTTAGTTGTTTCTATTATGTTAGCGGTTAGTTCATCCTCTTTTTCATTTTCTTGCATCAAGTTATTTGCCTTTTCGTATATTGCATTTTCTATTGTTTCATCTAAATTTGTTACATTAATAATCAAATTAGAAATTGGCTGATATAAAATAAATGTTATTACCATGGAAATAACAAAAGCAAATAATCCAATCACTAAATTTACAAGTCCTTTTTTATATGCTAAAAATGTTGATAATCCAATTACTGCGATAATCATTAAATCGACAAGTGTTCCCATTTTATCCCCCTATAAATTTATAATTTCAATTTTATCTCTATAAATAATTCCTGCTATGCTATCAGATACTACAATATTAGTAATTTCTTGTTTGGCAATATATCGCTTCACTAACCAGCCATCTGTATTAATAAATTCTATTTCTGTTCCTAAATTTAATGCAATCATATTACCATATGTGTACATTTCTTTTGTTACTGCATCTACTGTATATTCTTTCATCCCTTTATTTTCTGTATGAATGATATGAATAACAGAATCTGCTGTAAATAGACCAGATGATTTCTCTTCAATTTCCACTACGTGATTTATTAATTCGATTGATTGAAAAATCATTTTCTTATTTTCATTTTCCATTAAAGTAATATCTTGATTATTCTCAATGATGTGTATTTCATCTGTGTACATACAAATTAGTTTATTTTTATCTTGATATTTGATATTTGTAATTAGTTTTTCTGGTTGCCCTTGATACGTATTTGCCAAAGAATTGGTTGGATCAGAACTGGCCTTTTCAATTGAAATTATTTTTATATTAGATTGTATGATGGTTCCTGATGTATCTACTTCTGCTATAGCTAGCCATTTATTATCATTGGAAATAGCAATATCTGCCGTTCTTGTAGCAGATAAATATGTTTTAAACATTTCTTTTCCTTCTGGATTGTACATAATTACAACTGTCTTGTTAATGGTATCTGTAATTACTGCTGCTACATATCCATTTTTATTAACATGAACTTGCGAAATATTTCCTTCTACTTCTGCTTCCCATGTTATGTCTTTATCTGTTATTAAATAAAGTTTCTTTCCCTTTTTCTCTGCCATAACTAAAAATCTATTAGCAGAATTGAAAATAGGATTCGATACTTCCACTTCTAATGTTTTTTCTTCACTTCCTGTACTACCATAAATAACAAACTTGTTTTTATTTAAAACTCCTATATATTTGTTAAAAGCCTGAATATTAGCATTTTCATTTTCTTTTAATTCTATGGTACTAACATTGTCTTGCATGACTTCTTTTCTAAATATATTCTTGTCTATCCATTCTCTAATAAAACTATTATGACAATAGATGAGTACTATCGAAACAACAAAAATTACTATGATTGCTAATATTATTGTACTTATTACTTTTTTTTGATTTACTTTTTTTGTTGTCGTTTCTTTCCAATAATCTTTCATCTTTTTTCTCCTTATCTTTGCTTTGTTTGTCCTGTAGTTCTATGGCATTATTCTACTACAACAAAAAAGAAAAAGCAAGTAGAAACTTGCCTTTGTCTTGACTTATTTTGTTATTTTTTAATCGTCACTTTAAAATCGTAAGCGTCTGTATAATCTTGCATTGCACTAATATTTAATTGTGTCTTTTCTCCTTCTTTTAAGGGTGCAATCATTCCTCCTATGGTTCCTAATTCTTTTCCATCTTTATCTATTATGGTTACATCAATTAATGTTTCTTCTGTTACTTTTCCTGATTTATTTTCTACTTCTGCTAGTAATACAGTTTGATTATCTTTATTGGTTAATTGAATTTTCCCTATTTCTAAACCATCTACTGTTTTGGTCTGGTTTAATTTTGTACTGATATTCAATTTGGTTCCATCTTCTAATTCTTCGTAATATTGTTCTGGATTTCCTGCTCCACTTGTTCCTGATTTTTGGTTGTCATTTTTTCCTTTTCCTATTCTCAAAACCAAAAACACAATAATAGCTATGACTAATATGACAGCTAATATTATAATCCACTTTTTCTCATTTGTTTTCATTTGACTTTCTCTCCTTCCTCTCTTACGAAAAATTATATCATTTTAAATTTTGCTTGTAAAGTCTTATTATATTACAATTCTATTACAAAGGTAACTACTCAGACATTTTGTTTTTTGCATAAAAGTTTCTAATTGGAATATATCACCTCTGAATCGTTACTTACAAAAATATCTAACATTGTATTTCTACATCATAATTACATAGATGAAAAAACCTTAATAAGCTAATTTTTTATCTAATTTCCATAATCATTTACTCGTAAGGAGGCACCTAGATACTCACTGTTCCAACCTGTGAATAGTTTACTTGCCCCAGATCCCATATAATTTTTTGTTCCTAGTCGATAATACCCTGCTTTATATGTTTTCGAATTATAGCTCATTTCGTTGCTTACATAAACAATAGACCCTTGTCCCTTTAATGTATCAGAAATATATAAATAATCATAAGCTGGACTATTTTGTTCAACAATTGCCTCAAAATTTAATAAATTCTTTGTAGTTTTACTTGCATCTTTCAATTCTACAAATTTTTCTATTAGATTTGATTCTCTCTCATTTCCTGCTTTGTCTATTGCTTTGATCTTAAAAGCATATTTTTTCCCATATAGTTCTAATCCTTCAAATGCATAACTAGCTTTTTCTCCTTTTTTGGCTTGTATTTGCTTTTCTTCCCATGTTGTTCCATTATTTTTACTAATAGCAAAATTATATTTCTCTATTCCTGAAATATCGTCTGTGGCTTCTCCTGAAACAGTTACTACAGCTAGCAAATAATTTTCTCCCAAATATTCACTGTTCCAACCTGTGAATAGTTTACTTACCCCAGATCCCATATAATTTTTTGTTCCTAGTCGATAATACCCTGCTTTATATGTTTTCGAATTATAGCTCATTTCGTTGCTTACATAAACAATAGACCCTTGTCCCTTTAATGTATCAGAAATATATAAATAATCATAAGCTGGACTATTTTGTTCAACAATTGCCTCAAAATTTAATAAATTCTTAGTGGTACTACTTGTATCTTTCAATTCTATTACACTTTGAATTGCTGTTGCTGTAAATTCATTTGGTTTTTGTTTATCTATCTTATCCACATTAAATGTTGCTGCCCCACCATAATTAGTTCCATC
>CAOKEO010000031.1 GCA_948467495.1 uncultured Clostridium sp. | reverse complement strand
TATGCCTACTTTATAATCAATATTATTCATTATTGTATAGCTCACTTTTACCTCCTTCTTATGCTATTTAAAGATAATGAGATAATATTGATACTCTTTGCAAGTATTATAACATATTATCTCATTAAATACCATTATTTTACTTTAATTTTTCTTTAGGCAATAATTTCCAAATGCTCTTTCTATAATCTTTTCTAATGCTTCTCCTTTTTCATTAAATATAATATTTATTTTAAAATTGTTTTTCTTTTTATACTTTTTCTTTTCTTTTCTTTCTTGCATAAATCTCACTCCTTTAGTTGTAATTATTTCCAATTTTTCCTTACTTTATACAATACATTCTGCTATGTCTTATCAATTTAAAAACCACAAGTGGATTTAATCCCATATGAGATTTGCCTTCATTCCACCTTTAGTGAATCGTCCCTTTACATCACGTTAGCCAGACGAAAGTTTCATTATCTGTGCTTGTAGTTTGCTATTCAATTTTCAATGTACTATAATAGAAAATAATTATTGCCACCAACTATTTTCTATCTTGATGAAATCATTATAAAATGCTAAAATAGTGTTGTAAATAGATTTGTGTAAGTCTATAGATAACTTAAAAATTGAAATAACTATATTCTATTTTTCAAAATAGAGGAAATATTGATATGATAACTAATTTCACACTTAACAATAATAAAATTATAATAAAAAATACTCGGAGAATATTTTGGTGCTATTGGTGATTTTGAATATAATATTGGAGATAAACTATATGAATTTGCTATAATGAGTTATGAAGATTTTGATAAATTGAAAGCAATGTACACACAGCTTATAGAACTTGTATGTTATTCTAAAGAAACTGATTCTAAAGATGAAAAGATAGATTGTTTCTTAAAAATGTTTCAAATTGTTAGGGCATGTCTAAAATTTTCTCCATATACACATTTTATACACAAATTCTAATAGATATAATTGTGAAAACCTATAACACAAAGGTATTTAGAAGTGATTTATTATTCAAATCTCAAATTGGTGTATTTATTGAAGAAACTAAATATTCTCCTAATGATTTTTTTAGTGAATTAGAAGAAGATGAATATAATACACAAATTTTGCTTATGAAATGGGTTCAAGAAATAGCTAAAATATCGAACAAAAAACATAATGAATATATGAAGTTTTTTGAAACTATACGAGATTTATTAATAGACAATCTTATAGAGAAAAAAACAGATTTAAAAGAAAGACTAGAATTAATTAGCAAATATTCTAATAACTCTCTTGTTAGAAATTTAAGTGTGCCTGAAAAATTATTCTTATATGAAACAAAAAGAGTATTTGATATACACTACTCACGCTCTTTTTCTTGATACTAAATTCAAAACAAAATATATTTGTGATACAGAATTATCTTTTGAAGAAAGAAGATTAGATGTAGAAAAAATCGTAGAAATAATAAAAGAAAAACATATTGTAGCGGAAGAAGTTTATGAATTACAAAATGCAGAAGAACAAATTAGGTTTGAGTTATTTAAAGTTATTCAAAACAACTTTACTATAAACAAATGTGAAAATTGTGGTAGACTGTTTATCCCCTCTACTACTAGTAATAATCCAAATCAAAAAGGAAGAAATGACCAAAAATATTGCAATAACTTATATTTAGATACTAGAAAAACTTGTAAAGAAATTGGAGCATTAAATAAACAAAAAGAAAAAGTTCAAAATAGTTCAATTTTAAAGGAATACAACAGAGAATATAAAAGAATGCATGGTTTACACTATAATCATACAAAAGAATTTAAAGAAAAACAATTCAAAGAATGGTCTGAAAAAGCTAGAGAATTAAGAGATACTTATACTAATGAACAAATAGAAGATTTTAAAATAGAATTGAAGAAATTAAGTAATTTGTATTGGAAATAGAAAAGTATACATATATTCAATTTTTCAATTTACTAATACATATACTTTTATAATTCATATTTACTTAAAATTGCTTTTAAGAAGGAATAGACTTCCTTTAATATCTAATACCTATACTGTATATATTCCATAAAATATATAATCTGACTTAATATTAGAGCGTGGCACGAAAACCAGTGTTGTTATAGTTGTTATTAGGATTGTTGTAATTGCGATAGTCGACACGATAATTGTTTCCATTATTGTTGTAATTGCCACCACGGATAACACGATATGGATGCCTTTTTAAAGTCTATCCCTCTATATAAAACATACTTTTTCTTAAGTTATAAGAATCTGCATGTTTAACATAGCCTAGCCAACCTGCTATACTTCTTTGTATTTCAGGTAATGTTATTTTGCCTTCTTTCAATTGTCTTGTATATCTTTTTAATTTTCTTTTCATTCTACATTTACTTGTATGCCTTATTTTTAGTCTTTTCTCATTGATTTTATAACCACAAAAATTAACCCCTTGTATATCTTTGAAAATTCTTGTTTTTGAGTTTAAAGTTAATTTTAAATTTTCTTTTAAAAATTTAGTTATATTATTTAAGCTATCTTTTGCAATTTCTTTATTTTCGCACATTATAACCATATCATCCATATATCTGTAATAATATTTGCATTTTAATTTGTGTTTAACATACTGATCTAATTCATTTAAATATATATTAGCAAACATTTGAGATGTATAATTACCTAAAGGAAGTCCTACCATGCCTTCTGTAGATAATAAAATTTCTCTAGTTAACCATAGTAACTTTTTATCCTTCATTTTTCTTTTTAATATTTCCCAAAGGATTCTTTTGTCTATATTTTGAAAATACTTTGTAACATCCATTTTTAATATGTAATAATTCTTCCATTTAGATTTTGCACTTCTCATTGCTTTTTGAACATCTTTAGATGCTTTATGCATTCCTCTTCCTTCTATTCCTGCATAAGATGTATTAATAAATTGTAGTACAAAATATGGCTTTATAAAATTTTCAACATACCATTGATGCACTACTCTATCTTTATATTCTGATGCCATAATTATTCTTTCTTTTGGCTCATATATTTTAAATTTTGTGTAACTACCATGTTTGTATGTACCATTTTTTAATTGTTTCTCTAATTCTAATAATTCTTGTTCTAGTTTTAACTCAAACAATATTATTTTTTTCTTTTCTCTTTTTCCACATCTTGCTTTTTTATGTGCTTTTAGTAAATCTTCAAACGATACTGAATTATCATATATATTTTTAATTGTTTTAGGCATATTTCTTCACCTCTAAAGATTTAATAAGTCCTCCTAAAATTTTTCCAATTTCAGCTAGTAACTCATTGCTATGTTTGTATTTCTTTTCATCTATCCATTTTTGATTATACATGATTCTTATACAAATTCTTTGATAATATATATTACTATCAACAATGTTATATATTGGTAATCTTTTACTCTTATCTATTTTACTTGCTAAAAGAATATTCTTCATCATTTCATACATACTTGTTTTTACTTCTGTTCCTATACTAAATTTTTCTGTTCTTGGAAGTTTAAGTAATATTGTAAGCATATATTCAATATACTTTTCTATTTTTACTATTATTACCAATCTGTTATCTTTGTTTTTCTCCATCTTCATATCCACTCCTATTAAAAAATTATAAAAAAGAAAGAGAGACTTCGAATTTTCAAAGTTCTCTCCCTCCATCTGCTTTTGGAAACAAATTAGGATAGTTTTACAGTGGTCAGTGCTACTTAATATAAAGCGTGGCACGAAAACCAGTGCCGTCATAGTTGTTATTAGGATTGCGGTAATTGCGATAGTCGACACGAAAATTGCCCCCATTATTGCAGTAATTGCCACCACGGATAACACGATACGAATTATTGTTCTGTTCTTGTGTCCATTCATTCAAATTACCTGCAAATCCATAGATGTTATTTATACATCCATCTTCTCCTGTTTTAACTATTCTACTTGGATAATTCTTGTTATTATAGTAGTTTCCCAATTCTGTTGAATCCTCTGCAATCTCCTTAGTAGTTACTGTACCAGACTCAATTACCCATTTCTCTCGAGTATCATATTCAGCTCCATACATCAAATGACTTGTAACTGTTTTGCTTTGTACCATAGTACTTGCAACCTCTTTTGCAGTTGGAAAGTTGATATTCGTCCAAGGTTTTGCACCTTTTACAGACCTTGGTTTTCCAGTGTCTTCGTCTTTAGAAATATCATAACGAGAACTATAATATCCATCATACTTATCGACACTTTCCTTCTGAAAAAGAAGTTCACCAATTAATGGTTCATGATATTCACTTTCTGAAAATGTATCATTCTGATAATTCATTCTACCGAATTTTTCGTTGAAGCGAATTCCGTCAAGCGTACCATTAGCTGTCAGCAATCCTACTGGAGTCCATACAAATTGATTATATGTTCTCATCAAAGTTTCAACCTCATCTGGATCTTGCCAGCTAATACCACTTACTTTTTCCTTTGGAATATGGTAGATAACTAAGCCCTCATCTTTTCCCCAAATGATGTTCTCCTTTGGTACTCCAGACACTGTCCAGCCTTGTGGAACTACTGCTTTGTTTCCATTATTATCTGTATACACAGATAATACCTCTGCATATTCCCCAGCCGATACAGTTGGAAGCTCCGAATAAACATTATTTGAAACAATGTTCAGAGCTCTGATGATTAACTCTCCACTTGTTCCCTCTGAGACATCAAAAGTTATTCTTTCTTCAGCCTCAAACACAAATTTGTTATACCGATTTGCCATAGTTATTCCTCCTTATGATAATATTTTATCGGTTACAATATAGCTTTTGCTATTATGTTAATAATATCACATTTTCTTGCATTTTGCAAATTTTGTAAACTTTGAATTTATTTAATTATATATATTTAAATTTATTATTTCTTTTTATTGAATTTATGTCTAATAAATTCACCAATCCCTCCTATTATAAACAATACAATAAAAAATCCAATTAGTAATAATATCTGATTTCTTCTTTCTTCTTCTGGCAATTCACTTAAATAAAAATAATAATCCATCCATAACATTTTTAATTCTTCCTTTCTTGTTTTTATAACTGTATTTCAGTTATATTTTATATACCATATTTCAAGTATAATTCAATAGATTTAAAAATAATATGAAAAGAGGTTAAATTTATGGATAAATTTGTTATGAAAAAATCTACCGAAGCCAACATTTATAAAAGTATTAGGTTTCCTGTTGAAATAAATTCTCAAATCATCAAAATTGTTGACAAGCTAATGAAGGATTAGATAAAAAAGAATATTCTTTTAATGGCTTCGTAGTATCTGCTTGTGAATTTGCATTAAGACATATGAAATAGTAGTTATAAGAGCAAATAAATTTGTTTGCTCTTATATTTCCAAATCCCATTCTTTTGCTATTTCTTCTTTTTTTAGTTGTTTCTCTGAATCAATATACATATTAGTTTCTTTTTCAAATTCTCTAATTAATTCTTTAGATTCTCCAATACCAAATTTTTGACAAATTGGATCTATGTCAAGTTTTTAGACACATTTTCGTGGATTTTTATATCTTTTTGTGGATATATTCATATCCGTTTTTTTCCATTTGGCAAAAATCACTTTCATTGCCATATTGTATTCTAAATTTTTCTTGATATAAATGGTATACATAGCTCCTTACGTCGCCATTTACACCAATTCAAATTTAGAATTTTCTGTGTTTAAGGATTGTTTTTCATAACTTGTAAGTGTTTCACCTTATGCAACTTCATTTTCAAGCTCACTTGGTACTTTATATCCAATTGATGAATGTATCCTTCTTGACTTTGTCAAGTAAAGTGTGTAATTTTTTTTGAAAATTTAATTTTTATGAAATCGATGAATAAATTAAGCCATCGATTTTGCTTCTATCTTTAGATTTTACATAATTTATCCATAAAGGCACAATTAATAAACCTTATGAAAATATCTATTTTTATATATTTTCATATTTTGTTATTCTAGCTTGCATTTCAGGGTTCATAGCTATTTGATTTCTCACCATCGCCCAATTTGAGATAGGTCTGTTTTTCCATTTTTTGTAAAGCTCTGTAACACGTAAATACAAAAGTTTAAATAAAGCATTTTCATTTGGAAATGAACCCCTCTTAGTTACCTTGCGAAAACTTGAATTTACACTTTCTATCGCATTTGTTGTGTACATTACTTTTCTTACTGCACTTCCATAATTAAATAACTGCTCAATATGTTTCCAATTTCTTGTCCACACATCTATTGCTCCTGGATATTCTGCCCAGCTTGTTTGAATTTCTCAAATTCTGCTTCTGCTGCCTTTAAACTTGGTGCTCCATATACTTTCTTTAATTGAGCTGTATATTCCCTATAACTCTTTGTAGGTATATATTTTATAGAATTTCTTATTAAATGTACTATACATCTTTGCACTACTACATTTTTAAATATTGATTTTGCCCCTTCTTCCAATCCTGATACTCCATCCATTGATATGAAAAGAATATCCTCAACTCCTCTTGTTTTTAGTTCATCAAACATTTGCATCCAGTTATGCTTGCTTTCTGTTTCATTAGCCATATTCCTAAAATATCTTTCATTCCATTTGCATCATATCCTAATATTGTATATACTGCATATTCTTTTGTTTCATATTCCTTTTTGATTGATACATACATACAATCTACAAACAAAAACGCATAAAATTTCTTTAAGGGTCTATTTTGCCATTCTTCAACCTTTTCTATTACTTAATCTGTTATTTCTGATACTGTTTCTGCTGATATATTAAATCCATATATATCTTCTATTGTTGAAGCTATATCCCTTTGACTCATTCCTTTTGCATACATTGACAATACTTTATCTTCGATTCCTGATACATCTTTTGTTCTTTTCGGTATTGCTATTGGCTCAAATGTTCCTTCTCTATCTCTTGGGGTATTTATTGGTATTTCCCCATATGTTGTTTTTAGTGTTTTGTTATTGTATCCATTTCTACGATTCTGTGTTGCTTTGTACTCATGATTATTACTTTCATAACCTAAATGAGCACTCATTTCTCCTTGTAGCATTGCTTCAAATATTGGTCCAAATATATCTTTCATTGCATCTTGTACGTCTTCCTTTGTTTCTGGTTGATATTGTTCTAATATTGCTTGTGCTAATGCTACACTTTTTGAATCTCTTTTTATTTTCTTTCCCATTCTATTCCTCCATTTTCTTTATTATATATTTTTCTGCATAAAAAAGTAAAGTGCATAAGTTTGGTACCTTTAACTTACACACTTTATTTTACACTATCGGTTCAGTACATTTACTCTTAAGATTTATAATATTTTTTATTTGTACTATTCTTCTAATAACCAATCTATTACATTTTTATGAATTATACCATTTTGTGAAAAATCAAATTTATCCATTGTTAAAACATATTTAGGGTAGTTATCTTCTATACTTTTAAATGCTCCAAATTCTCTTTCAATAACAGAATCATCTGCTAAAATATAAGCTACTTGAATATATATCTTTTCTTTAAATCTTGTTGCTATAAAGTCTATTTCTCCATTTTCTAAATTTCCAACCTTAACATCATATCCTCTAGATAGTAATTCATTATATACAATATTTTCTAAATATGCTCCTAATTGTGGTCTTTTCCCAATATTCATTATTTGACCAAAGCCTAAATCTGTTAAATAATATTTATATTTTCCATTTAATATTCTTTTACCTCTAACATCATATCTATCAGCCTTATTTATCATCATAGCCTTTGTCATATATTCTAAATAGTTGTATAGAGTTATTTTTGAAACTTCTCTATCATCTTTATTGGCGAAATAATTTGATAAACTCTCTGCTGAAAAATTCTGTGATGGTGTTGTAACTATATATTCTACTATTCTATTAAATAGATCTAAATCTTTTATATTAAATCTTGCTATAATATCTTTTACTAATATAGAATTATAGATGTCTGATAAATATGTTCTTGTCTGAACTTCATCTGTCATCATAAATCTTTGTGGCATTCCTCCCCAAGTCATATAGTCATCAAATACTTCTTCTATATCTTTTCTATCTGTTATATTTTTAAGCTCACATACTTCTTTAAATGTGAATGGATAAGTTCTAAAACTTACATACCTTCCTGCTATATGTGTTGCAAGATCTCCAGATAATAAATCACTATTAGAACCTGTAATAAATATTGATACATTTTTAGATGCCTTAAATGAATTGATTGCTTTTTCCCAGTGTTCAACATTTTGAATTTCATCAAAGAATAAGTAATATTTATCTTCTTTTACTATTTTTTCTTTAATGTAATTGTGTAAATCCATATCATTTTTTATAAAAGCATAATCTTCATATTCAAAGTTTATATATATTATTTGAGATTCTGGTATTCCTCTTGCTTTTAACTCATCTATTATTTGTAATAATATAACTGACTTACCACATCTTCTAACTCCCATTATGACTTTTATCAAATCTTGGTCATAGAATGGTCTAATTTTAGATAAATATTTTTCACGAATAATCATAAATTTCTCCTCTTTGTTCACTTTATTTTATTCTATTATATCGTAATTATTTTCTTTTGTCAATATTTTTGTTTATTGTACTAAACAAAATTTATTATTTTATGTATTTTGTTTAGTGTGTAATTTATGTATTTAAGAGTATCAATATTAAGTTAGTCGTTCGAGCATAGTGAGTTACGAATAACTTATGCAACCGAACATCGTGAGATTGTATACCTATATAAAACTGTCAATAAGTACAACACTCATGTGTGTATTGACCACCATTTTCTCTTACGCCTGGCAAATACGCCTTAATATATCCTGGCTCTAACTTGCCTTTTTCAAAAGGAGGGTCTAATAATTTAATAATTCCATTTTCTCTGTCAATTAAATGCTTTTCTAAACTTTCCATAGAAATATATTTTTTGTCATTATCACCTGCTTTTGAAATAACACTCCAACTCTGGGCAATACTATCAATTCTGCATTCTTCATTCTCCATACTACCCAGTACATTACCATCGTCCATAAAAGCTCTCTTATACCATCTTCCATCCCATCCATTGGTATTTAATGCTTTTTTTAATTGATTTCTAATTTCCTCATATTTTTGAGCTAATGTTTCATCTCCTTTTTCTCGACAAATTGATACAAAATTTTCTAATATCCAACTCAAGAAAAATCCTAACCAAACACTTTCCCCTTTTCCTTTGTTGCCTACGGTACTAAAGCCATCATTCCAGTCTCCTGAACCAATTTTAGGAAGACCATTTTCTCCAAAATCTAAGCTTCTTTCAATGGTTTTAATACAATGCTCATAAATGCTTCCTTCTTCTTTGCTTGGCAAATATTTTTCATATCGTTCATCTTGTCCCTCTTCTAAAGGAACTCCCTCTAAATAAGGTGTTTTTATCTCTAAAATACTTTTATCTCCTGTAAAATTAATATATTCTATCACTAAATAAGCCAACCACAATAAGTCATCTGAAAATCTCGTTCGAATTCCTCTTTGATTTTGGTCATGCCACCAATGTTCCACATCTCCCTCTATAAATTGATGTTCACTATGCTTCAAAATTTGTTGTTTCAAAAGTTTTTGGTCCAAATATTTTAGTCCTAGCGTATCTTGTAATTGGTCTCGGAATCCAAAGGCTCCTCCTGATTGATAATACCCCGTTTTACCCCATAATCTACTATTAATAATTTGATAAGCTATCCAGCCATTTAGTAAAATATTAGTTGACTCTAAAGGAGTATAAACTTGTAACCTTCCTAAAAATTCCTTCCAATAACTTTTTACCTCATTCAATTCTTGCTTACAATTTGCCAGTTTTTGATATTTGTACGCCATATTTTTGCAATCGATACTATCCTCCTCTGCTCCTAAAATAAGAGAAATCTCCTTACTTTCAAAACTCTCCAAATCAATTTCAATTTCAAAAGCCACACATGGTTTTTTCCCTAAAGCATCTTGATTATTAAGTGATACTTTTTTTAAGGCTTGTGGTGCATGAATGCCACCTTCTCCTAAGAAGAAATTTTTATCACCTGTATAAGATTTAATCTTTTCACTAGAAGAAATATAAACTCTTGTCTTTTCCATATCTTCTCGGTATAAATTTCTTGCTTGTATTACATTACTATTTCTATCAAAATCTAAGTGAATATAACCATTGGTTTTGATTTCATCTTCCCCAATTACTGGCTTGATATAATAATATAATTTCAACTTTTTTCGGTTTGGTGTTGTATTCTTTAAATTCAGAATTCCAATTTTACAGCTATCTTCTTTCGGAACAAAAACCTCTAATTCTTGTTCCATTCCATTACTTTTATGAATATATTTACAATAACCAAACCCATAAATAATATTATAATTTCTATCATCTGGCATTGGGTTTAATCCCAATGACCAAGCTTTTTGCGTCTCTTGGTCTTTTAGATAAATAATTTCAGACGGAATATCATAACACGGATTATTTTGCCAACTTGATACACGATTTAATCTACAATTTTGATACCAAGTATAACCACCCATATTTTCTGTTACAAGAGTTCCAAATTTCTCATTTGCCATAATATGACTCCACACCGTAGGTAACCTATTCCCTTTGTTGACTTTCACAAGATATTCTTTTCCATCTTCTGAAAATCCACCATATTCATTATAATATTTTAAAACCTCATGATTTGCCAAAATATCTACATCGTCATTGCTTTCCTCTGTCATTTGTGGATTTTGTACTTCTTCTCCAATGGTTTTATCATTTTCTAAATAACTTTCTTCTAACTCTTTGATATTATTTTTTAATCCACCCTTATCACTATCAATGATAATAGTTGCTAAAAATTCCAATAATGCAATATCCTTTTTATCAATTTCTTCTTTATTTAAGGTAAAAATTCCACCTTTTTGGTTTTTTAAATATCCCATTTGATGATTTAAAATACTACTTTCAATTTCTTCTTTTACATAATTTTCATAGCTGTGTTTTTCTTCATCTAAAATGACGATTTCTGTCTCCACACTTTTCATCCTAAAAAATTCATAGGCTTTTAGCATTTCTTTTATGACATAACTATCATTTACATTTCTCACCTTTAATAAAATGATGGGTAAATCTCCTGATATTCCATATTTCCACAAGTCACTTTGATGATAGTTTGTCCATGTGTTTTTGTTCTCTAACAGTTGTGCTTTGATTGGATTATGAAAAACAAGATAAGATAACATTTTTTGATAAATGGCGATATCGCTTCCCTTTCTGCTTAAATACCTACTTTCTGCTTCTACTCTTGCTTTTGACAATTCAAATTCTTTTCTTACATTTTCAGTAGACTGATATTTCTTAATATTTTCTATTACCTTTTCTTTGTCTTCATGCACTGCTAAGATAAAATCTATTGTTACTTTTTCCTGAGGCTTCACTTTTATGGTTCTTTTTAAAGCCACAATTGGTTCGGTTACTAATCCAATTTTTTTAGATAATGGAATTGAATTTTCTGCCATATAAGGAATTCCTAAATTTCCTCTTCCGATAAACTTTTCTTTATCTGTTTCGTATTCAAAATCCCCAATTGTCTCACTATTTGTGGATAAGTTAGCTCCTAAATATAATTTTGTTTCCTTTGCTTCTCTATTTTTTCTTTCTATGATAATACTGTTAGTTTCTTCGTGTAATTTTTGAATCAAAAACAAATTATTGAAAACGGGATGAGCGTAATCTTGCTCTTTGTTCGACAATACTGGTTCAAAATAACAAGTCACCTCTAAAATTTCTTCTTCAATTCCCTCATTTTCTAATAACATTCTTCTTAACTCAACAGGTTGATTGGAAGCCACTGTTGTTTTTATCTTTGTTTTGATATTTCCATTTACAATTTCCTGTTCATTTTTATCTGGCATAAAACTAATTTGGTATTGACTTTCTTTGCTTCCAGGATAAGAATAATTAGAGGTCCATATTTTTTTGGTCTTAATATTTTTAATAGCAAAGAAAATACCTTGTGGATAATCCTCTGTTGCTTTAAAGCGGTTCATGTAAATATTTTTATATTTACTAATCCCCTGACCTTTTTGATTCATGGCTATTACATAATTTTCATTGGAAATAAAGTTTCCTGTAATTAGCCTTTCATCTATCTTTTTATAAGTGGTTTGAACATAATTTTCATAATCTTTATATTTCAATTTTTCAATTTTCTCCTTTTTCTCTTTGGTTATAATGGAGGTCTCTGGCATAGTTTCTTGTAATAAAATACTAACCGCAGCTATTTCAGGATTTTGCATAAATCTTTGTTGTAAAATATTATGACAAAATAAATTATTGATACTAAGCAAAATTAGCCCTTGATGATGTGCCATATACGTTTTTACAACAGCTGAATTTTTTCCTTTTTCTACCCTTTCTGGTGTATAATCAATGGATTCATAAAATCCAAATTTATCATACATTCCTTCTTTTTCTAAGCATTTTAGATTTTTAATTTCTTCTTTTGGCATTTCATTAATAGCTAAAATCCCTCCATAACTAGATACCACCATCTCGTCTGCCAATCCTCTTTTTAAGCCTAGCCAAGGTGTACCAAAAGCTTTATATTGATAATTGCCTTGTAAATCTTTCAAATTAAAGGCTGATTCTGAAATTCCCCAAGGTATATTTAATCTTTGGCTGTATTCCATTTGCGTTTTAATTAAAAACTTACAAGATTCATCTAAAAGGCTACCTTCATATTTTGGAATATTAATATTAGGCATTAAATATTCAAAAGCTGTTCCAGACCAAGAAATAAGGCCTTTGTATTTACCTAATGTGGTTAGGGTTCTGCTTAAATAATTCCAATGTCTACTTGGCACATCTTTTTTCGCAATGGCTACTAAACTTGCTTGTCTTGCTTCTGAAGCCAATAAGTCATAATAAGAATCTGTTAATCGATTTTCCTCTATATTAAAACCAATCGAAAAAATTTGTTGTTCTTCATTGTATAATAAACGAAAATCTGTATTTTCAATCATTTGCTCGATTGAATTTCTAAGAGTTTTTAATTGTTCTAATTGTTTTTCCGAATTGTCTATTGCCCCAGAATCTTCTGATAGCAAGGCAAGCTTTTCTTTTTCCCTTAAAAAAGCCTTGGTTACATATAAATATCCTACAAAATTTCCACTATCAACCGTTGATACATACTTTGGATTTAGAGGTTCTTTTGTTTGAATATGATACCAATTATAAAGATGTCCATTCCATTTGTCTAAACTTTCTATGGAAGCAATCATTTTACCTAATAAATCTAATGCCTTCTCTAACGTAATATATTTTAAATCACAAGCTGAAATAACAGCTAATAACGATAATCCTATATTGGTGGAAGAGGTTCTTGGCACTATTTTTTCTTTTCGGTCTTCTTGGTAATTATCTGGTATCAGATAGTTGTTTTCTTCTATTAAGTAAGTTTCGAAAAAATCCCAGGTTCTTTTTCCAATTTCTAACACATATTCTCTCTCATCCTTACTTAACTTTTCAAGTGCTTTTTCCTTTTTTATCTCTTTACTTACATACCACATAACAGCTGGTGTAAAAGTCCACCATAAGCCTAATAAAATGCCAGCTATATTCTCTTTTAGTAATCCTATACCAATGGCAACAATACCTGCTAACACATTTATTGCCATTTGATTATAATAAGAAATCCAATCTGATTTTGCTTGTTTTTCTGCTTCTTCTGAAGTCGTCCATTCCAAAAGATGTTGATGGGTAATCATAACCCTTGCTAATGTTTTTACAATGGCTTTTGCTGAAACATATGCTTTGTAAGGTAAACAACCCAAAGTAATAATCGCTCGTAATAGGCTTCCTTTTATTCCCGAAATTTTGGGGGTAAATGTTTTTTGTTTTTCTTCTCCCTCTTTTCTAAATACGCCATAATTCAATAATTCTAATAAATAAGGAAAAACAGCTATTATCATCATCATGCCAATCCCTAAATACATTGGTTTTTCCCCTAAGATACCTAAGATAGCACAATAAAGGATAGCAATTATAATACTTATTTCTAGAACACTTCTCCTTAAATTATCAAATATTTTATATTTCGAAAGTAAAGAAAGAGGATTTTGCCAACCTAACCATCTTGTAATCTGCCAATCTCCTCGTATCCATCTAGAAAGTCGATTCATAAAACTATTATATTTTGTTGGATACCCATCCATTAGCATAATATCAGACACCAAACCACATCGTAAATAATTTCCTTCTAATAAATCATGACTTAATACCGTATTTTCTGGAATCTGACCTTCTAATACTTTACTATAAATTTCTAAATCATAAATTCCCTTTCCTGTAAAAATACCTTCTTGAAAATTATCTTGATACGTATCTGATATAGCATTGGTATAAGAATCGATTCCCCCTGCTCCTGCAAATATTTTAGTAAACAGAGTTTGATAGCTAATTGTTAAATTTACTCCAATTCTTGGTTGCATGATTCCATAACCATCTACTACTATATTTTTTTCTTTGTCTAAAACTGGCTGATTTAAAATGTGTGCCATAGCCCCTACTAATTCAAACGCAGAATTTAAAACCAAATCGGTATCAGCGTCCAAAGTAATGATATATTTTATTTTTTCTTTTGGTTGCTTTTCTAAAGTGTTAATTCTAAATGGATTTCTGATTTTTTCTAATAGATAATCATTAAATTGTGTCATCATTCCTCTTTTTCGTTCCCAACCTAGATAAGCACCTTCTTTTTCATTCCACACACGTTTTCTATAAATAAAATTAAAAATTGGCATTTTATTTTCGTCTTGTTTATATTTTTGATTGAAAAGCTCGACTAGTCTTTCTCCCTCTTGCATAACCTCTGTGTCAAACTCCTCCTGTCGTTTGTCACTTTCGCTACAATCGCCAAGCAAAGTAAAATAAATGTTATCTGATTGATTTGCCAAATAAAATATCTCTAGTTTTTTCATTAATTCTTGTACTTTTTCTTTGGATTTTAAAATAGTTGGAATGATTACCATTGTTTTATGTTGTTCATCAATTCCGTGAGAAAAGTCTAATTTAGGTATTGGCTTTGGTTTAACAACTTTACTCAAAATATATTGTATCAACTGTATTGCCACTTCTGAAGCTGGTATCAAAAATAAAACAAAACTTAAAATATTAAATTGAATGAGACTGCTAATGCCAAGTGATATTAAAATACTAAAAGTGCCAATTCCTAATAAATAAGCTTTCGTTTTATCTTCTGGCTTCATCTGTCTGCTATTTTTATATTGTAATACATCATATAATTCATTCATTCCTTTATCGATTAAATAATATCCAATATGAAAAGATTTCTTATCCTTGTCCGAATTTTGAGCTAATTCTAATGCTTTTCTCGCAATATAGATTTCTGAAATTTTTGTCTTTTTGGCTATTTCTTTAATTTTGTTTCGATAATATTCCTTCGTTTTATCGTCCATTTTTTCATAGATATGACTTGGGTCTTGTCTTAGAATTTCCTCTACTCCGTTGATTTTTTCAAATATTTCTAAAAAGTTAATTCTTTGAATTTTTTTCATACTAGTAATACTATTTCCAATAGAAACTTTTCTAACAGCGATGTCAAAATGCTCTTTTTTGATGACTTCTGAAACACTATTTTCTGACATTTCTACCGCTTCTTCTAATGCTTTTAAGTAACTATATCCCTTTTTTCCATAACGCTTTAAAATATAGGACATATATTCAATAAAAGGATATTTCATATCTTGAAATACGTCTTTTTTTAGCTTTTTTATTGCATTCGCTTTAAATTGTTGTTCTGGTTTTGTTTTATTTTCTACTAATCTTTCTACAATATTTTCTGCTTTGTATTTTTGAATTTGACAACTATATATTTTCTCACAAATTTCTCTAATATTTTCGATGATAGCAATTTGAAGGAATATCCCTATATTCCATATTTCTTCCATACTTAAGGTCTTTTTTGTTTGGTAACTCACTAAATAATCTTCTAAATCTTGTCTTTCAATTTTGTTGTCTGTATAAGCTACTATCTCACATGCCAATACGTAAATTCTAGCAAATCCTTGATAGGTTCCATTTGCTATTCCTACAAAATTCGTATATTTTTTTAGCGTTAATTCTTTTTGAATTTGTTTTACGGTTTCTTCTATGATATATAAATTATCTAAAAGCCACTCTCCTGCTGGATGAATACTAATTCCTAATTTTAGATGTTCATTTAATAATTGATATACTTGTTCAATAATTTTAAAATTCTCTAACATGTGTGGCACTGGATAGGTGTCTTTTCGTGATTTATTCCTTAAATTATGGATAGAAGCTATTTTTTGTAAGTGATTTTCTAATTGATTTTTGTCTAGTAAGGTACCATTTGTTTTCAATACTTTATTTATTTTCAAAAAATTCCACTCCTTGCTAAATATGTTTTAAACATATTGTTTGCAAGAAGTGGAAATTTTATGCATTTTCATGATAAAAGTAGTTTGTGATACCATTATAAATTCCCCATGCTAATTTATTTTGATAATCATCTTCTAATAGTAGCTTCTCTTCTTCTGGATTCGACAAAAATCCACACTCTACAATAGAAATAGGAATTTCCACATGTTTCATAATATACACTGTATCTAATTTCATTGCTACTCTTTTATTTTCTTTTTGAATGGCATCATTTAAGTTAGCTTGAATTTGTTTTGCTAAATTCGTGCTTTTTTCATCCCCATTTTTATAAAAACATTGCCATCCCCAATATTGTTGTTGCGGTATTTTATTTAAGTGAATACTAACAAAAATATCGCTACTTGATTCATTTCCAATTTTGACTCTGTTATGGATATCAGAAATCTTTTTTTGTTTTAAAGTCTGAGCATCTAAATCATAAATGGCATTTTCATCGGAACGAGTTAATATGACGGTACTTCCGCTACTTTCTAATAAATTTTGTAATTTTAAGGCAATTTTTAAATTTGTCTCTGCTTCTGTCGTACCGAGAACTACTTTGTGCTCCGTTCGTCCGGAACTCCATGTCCTGCATCGATTACAATTGTCTTACCTGAAACTGGTGTAGCTGTAGTTGGCATACTCTTTTCTGGTTCTTGCCTTACTTTTGAATTACCTATTTGAAAAGTAAAAGCAAAAAGGGCAATTAGTAGACATCCTATTATAATCTGAATTCTTTTTTTCTTAATCACTATCATATCAAAAACTCCTAATATCAATATTCTCTATCATTTATATTAAAAGTTTTGTGATTTTATTCATCCTAAAAACAAAATTGCCTTTTTTAGTCCATTTCCTATCGCGTCTTTGTTCGTGTGTCAAAAATTCCCTATTTTCTTCTATCAACTGCATAACTACTTCCCATAACTGATTTAGCAGCATGTTTTACTTGGGCACCAGCCTCTCCAATTTCAAGAATATTATTAAATCTTCCTACATCAGCTATAACAACTCCTATGGATAAAGAAGTTAGTGGAAATTGTTCAATGATTCCCTTTCTATTAGCAACTTCGATATATCCTCTTTCTAAATCATCCTCTGTAAAATATTTTCCTACATTGTGATCAAAATGAGCTAATATACTTTGGCATAATTTTTCACAAGTATTGCCAGGTATCAATGCTACAAAGTCATCACCTCCAATATGACCAATAAAAGTATCTTCCATTCCACTTTCATGGATACACTGCATAATTGTCTGTGCTGTAAATCCAATAATCTCATCACCTTTTAGAAATCCATACACATCATTATAAGCTTTAAAGTTATCCAAATCTAAATATAATACACTAAAGGCCTCTTTTTTTAGAATTCTCTTTTTTAACTCTGCATGTATTTGTACATTGCCTGGCAGACCTGTTAAAGGGCTTATCCTTCGATTGGTAGAAAGAAGTCTACTTAAATTTTTTACTGTATGATACAAATATTGCTCATCAACTGGTTTTTTTATAAAATATTCAATTGATTCATGTAATATCTTTAATCGATGCTCTCTTTCTCCTTTTGAAGATACCACTATAACAGGTGTTATGGTATTATCCTCATCTTTTCTTATTTTTCTACATAAATCTACTACATCTCTATCAATCGCATCTTCATTTATCACGATTAAAGATGGTATGTTTTTTAACGCAATATCAATTTGTTCTGTTTTCACACTCGTAAATTTATATTCTGGATCATTTCTAAACAATTCCCTAAAGATAACAATTGATGAATCATCATCATCAATGATATACACATCTTGCATCATCCGTATCTTCCTCCATTTATTTTTCTTCATTATATACAAAAAGACTTGATTATTTCAAGTCCTTTTGTTTGTTTTTTATTCTTTTTTTTCTAATCTCATTTTTCTGGTTTAGAATTTCTGTAATTTCGCTTGTGTTAATGGCTGGAAAAGCTTTTTTCAATCGATATACATTTTTATACAAACGCAAAATTATTCTGTTTCTTTTCTTCTTTAGACTTTCTACTAATTGTTGTACATTTTCTGTTGCCGTTGTTTTTTCTTCTTTTTCCTTTTTTAAACTTTTTATTTCTTTTAATTTTTCCTTAATCTCTTTATTAATATTTTCTATCTTTTCTAAGGTAGATTTTATATTTTTAACACGAATGATAGAGGCAATCGTATCTACTACAAAAACCATAAATAAAACAGCCATAATGTAATTTAATAAACCTGTATCTATCTTTACTACAATTTCTCGTATAAAGGGGTGAATATATTTCACAAACAAAACGCCTAAAATTCCCCAATAAATTGAATTAGTTAAACAGATTCGCCCTTGGAAATTAAACTTATGATTAGAATAATCCCAATATTTAGTATGAAACATGGTTTCTAAAATCACTCCCACAATATATTCCCAAACCGTTAAAACACTAAGTGCTATAACAAATAAAAGAAATGGTCTATTCTCAAATCCACGTAAGAATAAAATCATAATCGTGCAACCTATTCCATATATTGGGCAAAACGGACCTCTTAAAAAGCCCGTATTAATTAATTTTTTTTCACAAATGGACCTAAAAACTGATTCCATAACCCATCCCAAAGATGAATATATCATAAAATAAGTTATTAATTCCAATATATCAATGTTCATCTTTATCTCATTCCTTTACATATTCAGCAATGCCTTAAACGTTTCTGATACATTACTTTCATTATACACCGTTACTTGTAGTTTATTTTCCCCTTCATGTAGTGGGTACGCATATTCAAATACTTTTCTATCTTCTAATGATAATTCACCTTTCAAATCTAATCTATATTTTTCTGTTTCATTTATGATAAACTCTACTTTTGTAAGACCTTGTTCATCAGATGCTTTAATAATAAAGTTACTAGATCCATCTGTTGTTACTTCTAATTTTGGTTTCGTTACCCCATTTACCTCTTGTTCCTCTGTTTCTGTCTTATTATTTTGGTCAACAACAATTACCGTCAATGTATGCAAACCTTTTGGTATTTCTATCGTTTGTTCAATTTGACTATCCTTAATATCTACTTTTGTTTCTTCTCCATCATCCCATCGATAGGTCATATATTGAAGTTGATTTTTACCATTTGCTGTTATCTTTAAATTGTTTCCTTCTGGCTCAATATTAATAGCAATATCTCCTTCTACTTTATATGTCTTTTTGAATTCAATTTCTTGACCATTACTATCACTTGCATAAACTTTTAAGGTATTGGTTCCTGTTGGTATTTCTATTTTAGTTTCCACCTCTTTTTTATTATTGCATGGTACTTCTGTGGCTCCTTCTTCGTTCCAATCATAAGTTATTTTGGATAATGTCTTGTCATGTGTTATTTTTAACAATATTTCTTTTTCTGTTGTCTGTTCAACATAGATAACTGGTTTTGTACCTACTGATTCTTTTGCCGAATCTTTATACATAGAATAAGAACCTGAACCAACCATAAATACGCCAAAAACTAAAATTGCGATAGAAAAAAATTTTAATATGGTATCAACTTCTATTGGTCCATTATTTCTGGTTCTATTTTTTTTATTATTTCCTCTATTACTATTGCCTACACTTAATATTTGATTCAATATTTTCACCTCTTTTGTCCTATTATAAATATGGCTCATGTAATTGTGCCTTTTTTGATTATAACATATGGCTTTTTCGTTGTAAATGATTTTACCATCAAAATCATAAAATTAAGGTGTTGCATTAAGTAAAAAATAGAAAAACTAAAAACCGCTGATATTCCAACGGTTTTTCTGTTTTTTATTTAATTTTAGTTTTGTGTATATGGCAATACGGCGATATGTCTTGCTCTTTTTACTGCTGTTGTGATGTCTCTTTGATGTTTAGCACATGCTCCTGTTGTTCTTCTTGGTAAAATCTTACCCTTATCATTAATGAATTTTTTTAATTGTTCTGGATTTTTGTAATCTAATACAAAGTTCTTATCACTACATAATACACATACTTTTTTTCTTTGTTTTCTGAATCTTGGATTATAATCCTCATCATAATTTTTGTTATTTCTTTTATTCTGTTTTTTGTCTGCCATCTTATTATTTCCCCCTTTGGCTATTAGAATGGTAGGTCATCACTAGAAGATACTTCAAAATCTGACCCCATATTTCCTGGTGCAGTATTTCCAAATGTATTTTCAAAAGAACCAGCTCCTGACTCTCCTTCTCTTTTACTGTCTGCAAAATACGCTTCTTCTGCTACTACTTCTGTCACATAGTGTTTGGTTCCTTGGTCATCATCCCAAGTTCTTGTTTGAATTCTTCCAATAATTCCTACTTGTTGACCTTTCTTAAAGTATTTGCTACAAAATTCTCCTAGTTTACTCCATGCTACTATGTTAATAAAATCTGCTTGTCTTTCCTCTCCTTGTCTAACAAATCTTCTATTAACTGCTAAACTAAAAGAAGCTACTAAAGTATTGTTTGTTTGTGTGTATCTTACTTCTGGGTCCCTTGTTAATCTTCCCATTAATATTACTTTGTTCATTTTATATCACCTTTCTTTACTTTCAATAAAGGCCCCTCTCTTTATTTTATTATTTGCTTAATATTAAGCTTCTTTTCTTACCACGATAAATTTCATGATATCATCTGTAATTCTATAAACTCTTTCAAGTTCTTGAATAGAGTCTGGTTTTGCTTCAAAGTTGAATAATAAGTATGTACCTTCGCTGCATTTTTTAATTTCATAAGCTAATTTCTTTTTCCCCATATTTTCTACTGATTCAACTTTTCCGTTTTCATTGATTAATCCTGTAAATTTTTCTTCTAAAGCTTTTAAACCTGCTTCATCTAAATTAGGATTAACAATGATAATACTTTCGTATTGGTTCATTATCTTCACCTCCCTTTGGATTGATAACCTACATCTTCTGTAGGTAGAGATCGAAAAAACATAAATAAAAAGCTATGCTAATTCGAAGTATCGCTATTTTATCATATTTTTTTCCATTTGGCAAGCAATTTATGAATTTAGTTCTTGTTTTCGTAGTAGTTACTGTTTTTGTAACTATTTGTTACCATTCATAGTTAAATTATCGGATAAGAAAAGCATTTCATTTCAGATAGCTGTGAAAGTAACAACTCTTCAGAGGTAATACATTTCAATTAAAAAGTTTCTATATTTTTTATCCTGTAATCATTTTTAGGAATCAGTCTAAAGAAAATTGTCAATAAATTTTTGAATAATATCCAAATCTTCATAAGTTGTAATTTTGATATTTGTATAGTCACCCTCTAAAATTTTCACTTTCTCTTTATTTTTCTCTAATAACATACAATCATCTGTAACCTTTTCTATTTCATATTTTTTGTGAAGCTCTAACAAAGTTTTTCTATCAAAACATTGAGGGGTTTGCACAACCCATGTATGACTTCTAGACGTACTTTGGATAACAACATTATTTTCATCTGTTATTTTTATCGTATCTTTAGAAGGTATCCCAATTGTTGCTCCTTTGTAGCTTTTCATAGCCTCTATACATTCGCTAATATAAGATTGCTTAATCATTGGTCTTGCTCCATCATGAACAATAACAATATCAGCATTTGTTTTTTGAATACAATGATAAACTGTTTCTTGTCTACTATTTCCACCTATAACGATGTTGATAGCTTTACTCCATTCCCTTTTTTGAATTATGTTTTGAATAATGGGTATCTCCTCTTTTTTGCCCCCTATTATGATATTATCGATGTAAGCATTTTGATGAAATGCTTCTAGACTATATAACATCACTGTTTTTCCATTAATTGTTTCAAAATTCTTATTTCTATTTTGTCCATATCTTGTGCTATTTCCTGCCACTAATATGACTGCTGTCACTGTTTTTTCTTTTATCATAATTTTAGTCCCTTTCATGCATTGTATGAAGTACATATATATGTTTCATATTGTTTTTTTAACATATGGTAAGCAAACTTTGCACTCTGTTTGTCTTTAAAAATACCATATACACAAGAACCAGATCCTGTCATTAAACTTCCGAATGGCACCTTGTTTGATAAGTTGTTTTTTGATATTTTGTATGATATCTTTTTCTGGTATTACTGTTTCAAATACATTATATAAATTACTAGCCACTAAATCTATTTGGTTCTGTTCTAATGCATGGGTAATTCTTTCTGTATTATCTTGCTGTACGATATTTTTTCTTTCCTCTATTTTTTGATACATTTCTTTTGTGTTACAAGACATTTCTGGTTTAATAATAACAATATAATATTTTAAATTGGTATTAACTGGTGTAACAATTTCTCCTATTCCTTCTGCTTTTACTGCTTTGTTGTAAAAACAAGGCACTACATCTGCTCCTAAGCTCTTTCCTATACTTTCTAATTCTGTTTTGGATAATTTTAAATCAAACAATTCATTCATTCCTAAAATAAAACTAGCACAATCCGTACTTCCACCTGCTAATCCAGCTTGCATAGGAATTTTTTTATTTAATTTAACTTTCACACCAGTAATGCTGTTATACCTTTGCTTTAATGTAATATAAGCTTTATAAATAATATTTTCGTTGTTATTTAATTCTTTTTTATTTGTTTCAATTTCTAACTGATTTGTTCCTATTTTTTCAATAAATATTTCATCATATAAGTTAATTTTTTGAAAAACAGATTTGATATTGTGATAACCATCTTCTCGTCTTCCTAGTATTTCCAAACTCAAATTAATTTTTCCCCTGGCTTTTCTATATATTGATTTCATTTTATCCCTCCTTAGCTTTCTTTTCTAAATAAAAAGAAAACTATCTGGTTTTAGGCAAAACTAATCTACTGTTAAGCAAACAAACACACTAACTCCATTTCCTTTTCCAAATTCCGTCAATCCTTCGCCTGTTGTAGCTGTTATTCCCACACAATTCTCTTTTATTTTTAAAATTCGTGCAATATTACTTCTCATTTCTTCTATCCTAGGACTTATCTTAGGAGCTTTGCATTCAATTGCTATAGAAACATGTACAATTTTTTCTTCTAAATCCTTAAGTGCTTCTTTCAAATATTCTTCACTATTTGTTATACCATTTTTGCACATGTCATCTGCCACTTTTCCCAGTATATTTTTGCAGGTAATTCCTGAAATAGCATTTGTAATAGCATGTAAAACAACATCCCCATCACTATTAGCTGATAAGCAATAATCTTCTTGGAATTCAATTCCTCCTAGTAATAGTTTTTTTTCTTTATGGCTGTTGTCAATTCTATGACTATCTTGACCAATCGATACTTTCATATTTTTTCATCCTTTCCGTAGTTATTTTCATCTTATCATTTTTTTTTTTTATCAAGCAAAAGGAGTGTATTTTTGTTGTATTGGTGTAACTATCAGACGTTTTGTTTTTTGCAATAAAAGTTTCTATATTTTTTATGATGTAACAATTCGGGGGGACCAGCAAGATTACAGTCTGTTATAAGATTACAGACTGTTCGCAGCTGGGAGTTACCAATAAAAAATATAGAAACTTTCTAAATTATATACCTGAAATATTTTTTCAATTCACTTACTCTACTTCCATAACTGTTAAATAATATAGGAATTTCCTAGGTTTTCCCAGTTTCCTCTTTCTAGAAGCGTATTGTATGCATTATCAACAGTAGTACCTATAAATCGATAATAATTTCCATTATAATATATAATCATATTACGAACTATATTACTACAATTATTAAAATCTGAGTTCGAATATGTCTGACCATTATATATAACAGAATTCACCATAGGTCCTGCTCCTCCGCTGTACTGATACATTGGCTTCTCCAAATTTATATTGTCTTTTTATCACATCACTTGCCTCTTTTAACTCTTTAGCATCTGGCTTAGAAACAATGATAGGGCAAGAATTTCCTAGCCTCTCCCACGCACTTGTTGTTTGAAGGACTGGATTAGATCCATTATTCACAGCCGTAGCTATAAATCGATAATAATTTCCATTATCATATACAATCATATTACGAACTATATTACTACAATTCCCAAACTCTGACCCTGAATATGTCTGACCATTATACACAACAGAATTAATTACTCCGGTGATCACCTACTGTCACTTTTCCAAATTTATATTGTCTCTTTATCACATCGCTTGCCTCTTTTAACTCTATAGCATTTGGCACAGTAACAGTTATAGATTTTGTTTCAATAAATTCTTCAGCATTATCCACGGCTTTCATCTTTAAAGTATAGGTTTTGCCTTTGGATAATTTAGGGAAAGTATATTCATCCTTTTTATTTGGAGATGTTTTTGTTTCCCAAGTATTTCCTCCATCTTGACTAATACTAAAATGATAAGCATTAATGTCGCTTTTTCCATAATCTCCTGTTGCTTCTGCATCTGTCGTATTACCTTGTAACTTAATTGAATATTCCTGTGGTATTAAAAATGAACTTCCTAAATTTTCCCAAGCAGTCTTAAGAAGAATTACTGGATTTGCTGCTGTATCTGCAGATGTTGCTATAAATCGATAATAATTTCCATTATAATACACAATCATATTACGAACTATATTAGTACAATTACTAAACTCTGACCCCAAATAAGTTTGACCATTATATACAACAGAACTTATCACTCCGGCTATTACCTACTGTCACTTCTCCAAATTTGTATAGCACTTTGACTGCATTATTTGCATTTTTTAATTCTATATCAGCTGTTCTCAACTCAGCAGTTGGTGTAAATTGTATTGGAGGTAGTTTATCTATCTTATCCACATTAAATGTTGCTGCCCCACCATAATTAGTTCCATC
>CAOKEO010000030.1 GCA_948467495.1 uncultured Clostridium sp. | reverse complement strand
TTTCAAGTAGTGTTTATAATATACCATATTTCAAACTAAAAATTCAATACAAAAAATATTACTTTTGGAAGATTTCAAAAAATCTAGTTAATATTGTGTGTTCCGAATCTTTGTTAAAATAGGTATTTACCTTATAAATAGTACCTTTTATTTCTTTTTCAAAGTTCAAATTTTGTTCTGGATAAAAACTTTTTAAATATTCTGCAATTTCTTCGTTGCTCATTTTAGAAAGTTTATTACAAAACTCTTTCTTTAATTGTTCTACAAATTCAAATTCTTCATTAGTTAGTTCAATTCTATATAGTTTTTCACTATCTTGCATCTCTGTCAGCCCTCCTTTTTTTCTTGTATTCAGGAGAGTTCTTTAATTTCTGTTTTTCAAGTCTTGCTTTTTCTCTAGCTTGTTCACGAGCTTTTTTCCCAGCTTGTATTTTTTCTTGCTCAAGTCTTTGTCGTTCTAACTCATCTTGTTTTTCTTTATCAAATAAAGATTTAAAGAAATTTGTAACTTTTTGAGGGGCAAGCTTTATAGCATGGAAATAATCTTTTGTTTTTTCTACAATATCATCATATAGAGATTTCCACTTGTCTACTGCATTTCTTAAATTATCAATTCTGCTATTTAGTTCATATATTTCTTTATCTGCAATAATTCCTTTTTTAGCATAAGTTGTTAGAGTTTCATAATCCTCTTTTGATAGCTCTACTTTTTTAGTAAATTTCTTTTCTTTACCTAAGTTAGAAATATCTTCAATTTGTTTATCATATTTCATATAGGAATTATAAGAAGCTTCCTTTTCTTCAACTTTATTTGTAATGTTTTCTAGTCTTTCAGTATCTTTCTTGATTTTAAATTGCAAGTCTTCTAAATGTTCTTGATTACTTCCTTTTACACCACGAATAAAGCCTTTATAACCACTATCAGACATATACTTAAAAAATCTATCTTGTAACAAGCTATATGATTTTATTAAAACTGCATTGCCTTTTTTATCATATACAGGTTTTCCTTGATTATCTAATACTTGTTCAGATTTCCATTTGTTACTATGACTTACTTGATTGATGATTTCTTTAGTAGTTCCAACCAAAGATTTATCTTTACACTTTTTAGTCCATTTTACTTCTTTTCTTACAACAGGAAGTGCTACAACATGTAAATGATAATGATATATAGTTTTTCCATATTCTACTGTTAAAGCTGTATTTATTTCATCTGCATGCATTACTGCTGATATAATATTATCAGTTCCCATTTCTTGTTCAGCAAAGTGAAATGCTCTTTCGTAAAATTCTTTTGCAAATTCATAACCACCATGTTTTTCAAAATAATCAGAGTTAATGTCAAATATGAGTTCATCAAAAAGTTTAGCATTATCTCTTAAACCTCTTAATGATACTTGTTTACTATCAATTAACTCTTTTAATTTTTCATTGTAGGTAGTTTCACATCTTTTGTAATGTATATTATTAATTGTTTGCTCTAAATCAACATTCATATTAGAATATGACTTATTTTTTCTTTCGTTGTGTCTTTCAGCTTTAGTTATACTTGTTTTAGTATAAGTTTCTACTCGAGCTACTGAATAATTTGTTTTATTCTTGTCCAATATATTTCCCTTTCTGTAGGTAGCAAGTAGCGACCGAAGGGAGCTGTTACATAACTTTCTTGCGAAAGTATGTAACCCACTATGACACTTTCAAAACTCCGTTTTGGAAAGATGCCAGTGGGCTCCTTGCGGAGGGCTCATAAATTATCTAATCTAGCGATAGATAATTTATGTTGGCTTCGCCAAATCAAAATAATATATTCATATCCATTCACACATTATTTTGACTTGCTGAACGACTTATTCACATACAAAGAATAAATCGTTCAGTTCTTTTGCTATGCTAAAAAAGAGAGAGTAAAAGAATTTTTACATAACAAAAAGACCATAAGCGACATACCAATATTCTATTTACCTACTATGAATACAAAATTTAATAAGCTCAAACAAAATTTGAGTTTCTAAATATGTATTAACTTTTAAATTTGTATGTAAATAGAATATTGAAAAGTTCTTATGACCGTATTTATTAGTAACTGATATGTAATAATTCACTTTAAAAAGTTATTTTAAAGTATATCAATATTCTAGTATCTCTATTGAGAATACTATTATTTTATATCACGAATTATGTCAAATGTCAATAAATTTTGTAGTTTTATTGCAATATTAGAATTTTACTGCTATAATTTATCTAAATAAAATATGAGGAGGAATATTTTTATGGAGTTTTTGGCAGAATTATTGGAAACATTGATGATAGTTGGATTTGGGGTATCATGGCCTTTATCTATCTATAAATCCTACACGTCAAAATCTACAAAAGGGAAAAGTATCTTATTTTTATTTTGCATTGCAATAGGATATGTATGTGGGATTATTTCAAAATTAATTTCCAAAAATTTAAACTTAGCTTTTTGGTTTTATATACCAAATGTCTTAATGGTTAGTACAGATATTATATTATATTTTAGAAATAAAAAAATAGAGGCAAAAAGTAATAATTAGAGAGGTAAATTTCAATGAATTTTAAAAGAGGAACTTTATATACAGAAGATATGATTAAGTCGGAACAATTATTTTTAAATAGTCTAAGTAATTATATAAATAATCCGACATTAAAGCAATTTCCAAAGGACAAAACTCCAATAGGTCATTTCTCAACTTTAAATTATGGAGTAAATAAAGGAGAAAAAGTTCCAATAGAACTAAAAAGCAGATTAGAAGCAAAAATTGATTCTAATCTATTAAATATAGACTTGAATTGCGTTGATTATCAAACTGATGTTGTTATTGTTGGTTCAGGAGGAGCTGGACTATCTGCAGCAATACAGGCAGCAGAATGTGGTGCAAATGTGTTGGTGTTAACTAAAGATAAAGGTTATTGCAATACTGTATTAGCACAGGGCGGAATACAAGCAGTTACTGAACCAGATGATTCTTTAGAACAACATTTAGAAGACACATTAAAAGGTGGACATTATAAAGGTAAAAAAGAACTTGTTGAAAAGTTAGTATATGAAGCTCCTGAAACTTTGCTATGGTTACAAAACTTAGGTGTAGAATTTAAAGAGGAACCAATTATTCCAGGAGGATCAACTAAAAAACGATTACATACTATAGGAGATAATACTGGTGCTAATATTATGAAAGCATTAGTTAAAAAAGTAGATGAATTAAGAAATAAAATAACCATAATAAAGTATGCAGATGCACAAGAAATACTTAAAGACGAAAATGGATTTGCATCTGGAATAGTTTTTAAACAGGAAGATGGATATAAAGTTGTTCAATCTAAATCTGTTATTTTAGCTACAGGTGGTTCAGGTAGCTTATGTTATAATAATTTAAATACCTCTAATTGCAAAGGCTCTACAGCTGATTGCTTAGCAATGGCATATCATGCTGGAGCAAAATTGGTTGACCCAGGGTCTATTCAGTATCATCCCACTGGTGGTGCATATCCTATTAATTTTTGTGGGAAGTTAGTTAGTGAAAAAGCCCGTTCTTTAGGAGCACTCCTATTTAATTCAAAAGGAGAAGCTTTACAATCAGTAGGAAATCGAGATGATATCGTAAGATTAATTTTAGCAGAAGAAGCACATGGAAATGCAATAAAAACACCAGATGGCAATAATGGAATATGGTTAGCTATACCTATGATTGATAAAATTCATGGAGAAGGAACAATCGAGAAGAGGTTACCATCCTTATTTAAAAAGTACCAATCGGAAGAAATTGATATTCGTAAACACGCAATTTTAATATATCCAACAGTACATTATCATTTGGGTGGAATAGATATTGACACAAAAGGAATGTCTTCAGTACCAAATCTTTTTGCTGTTGGCGAAGTTAGTGGTGGAATTGATGGAGATAATCGTTTAATGGGAAATGCTTTAGCATCTATTATTGTATATGGACGTACTGCTGGTAAAGAAGCTACAGAAATTGCAAAGAAAAGAAATTTCTCAAAGACTTTATCATTAGATTACTTGATAGATAGTAACCTAATAGAATCAAAGAATTTAACACGATAATTAGATATGAATTTGAAAATAAAAATAACAAGTACATTTAAAAATACTTGTTATTTTTTCAATTAGCAATAAATTAATTCTTTCAATGTGATTTCTTCTGCACAAAACTTATAATTATTCATAAGTCCAGTCCATTTTAAAGGGTCAGTATTTTTCAAATTTTCGTCAATAGGATTTTTCTCTAGTATTTGTTTCATAAGTATTTCAAATCTTTGTTTAGCTTGTTTGTCAGTTTCTACAATATGCTTTCTTAAAGTTTTGTTCATAAACATTATTATATATTCTGCTTTTTTATGATTTTTTAAATACTCTAATCTTAAATGACCATATTTTCCAATAATATAATCATTTTCGTAATTCTCCTTTTCCAAATATAAGTCAGGAACAAAAAAATTTCCTTCTTTGTGATAAGTTATCTCTATCATAATCAAATCCTCCTAAAATTTAATTTCACTACTTTTAGAACTATAATTTTATATCTTTTCAGCTGTCTATAATACAAATTTTTATAAAGTGTACTTAATTTAATCTTACTGGGTTAGGACTTCCGTCAAGACGAAGTCCTGTGCTACGAAGAAATTTCAAAGGAGGGATTCTATGGAGCAAGAATTAGCATATTCTTTTCACTTGGGTAGTGATAAAAACAAAAGTAAATTAGCAAAGAAAGTTGCAAAAGAAAATGTATTTGGTACTACTTCTCTAGCTAATAATGCAATTCAAAATGCAAAAGATTTATCAGATGTTAATAAACACAATTTAAGAGATTATGATAATCAAACAGAACTAATTAGGACAATTTATGGAACATATGATATTGTAAAATTTCTAAAGCTATGAAATCCTGTGAAAATAGTGATATATCAGTTTTTGACCATTTTGCTGATGTCGGTAAAATGGTACAAATAGGTTCTGATGCACAAAGAGAACAAAAGGATTATAAATTAACTCGTTATGCTTGTTATTTAATAGCACAAAATGGAGATAGCAGAAAGAAAGTAATCGCTTTAGCACAAACATACTTTGCAGTACAAACAAGAAAACAGGAGATAACTGAAAAAGAATATAGTTCTCTAACAGAAGACGAAAAAAGACTTTATCAAAGAAATTTAACTAAAAAAGGAAATTATTCACTTAATCAAACTGCTAAAAATTCTGGAGTTAAAAATTTTGACAAATTTCATAATTCAGGTTATAAAGGTTTATATAATGGAGAAACAGCTGATGATATTGCAAAACGAAAAGGATTAAGATATAGAGAAGATATTTTAGATAATATGGGAAGTGATGAACTAATTGCTAATTTATTTAGAATTTCACAGACTGAGCAAAAGTTAAAGAAAGACAATATACAAACAGAAAAAGAAGCAAATGAAACTCATTATAATATTGGAAAAAATATAAGAGAAGTAATTGCCAAAAATGGTGGAACTATGCCAGAAGAATTGCCTACACCTAAAAAGAGTTTAAAACAACTTGAAAAGGAAAATAAAAAAAGTTTAAAAAAGCAATAACTATGTATCCAATCATAATTTCTTAAAATTTTCATAAAAATTTTATTGCAATTTATGAAAATTATGATATACTTTAGTAAATTGATTGATATTTGTATCAATCGTCAAGAGAAAAAAAGTTGTAGATAACTACGACGTCCGCTCCAAATTATCACAACTTACGAACTATAAAGTTTGTAGGTTGTTTTTTTCATATCTATAATTAAAATGTTCTCTTTCCAGAAAGGAGGGCATTTTTTATGTTTGAGTTTGAAGTAATACAAGAACTAAAGCCAAATGATGAAATACTAGAAATTATTAAAAGCTATGAGTATACAGTTAAAAATGGCAAAATTAAGCATTTAAAGGCTAATAATTTACAATTCATTGAAGCAAATGAATATTTAATTACATATCCTACTACTCTTACTATACTTGAGTATAAAGTAAATGAAATAGCTAATAAAAACTTTTACATTAAAGAACATAAGCAAAAGTATAATCTCAAAGAAATTAAGCAAATTCTCATAGAATTAAAAAGTTAATATTATATTTTAAAATTTTTTAAAAATTTGATTAACAAAACCTTAAAAAATTCACAGGAGATATAGGAGGGAATATTTTATGAGATGTGGAGTTTATGTAAGAGTATCAACAGATGATCAAAGAGATAATGGGTACTCTATTGATTCACAGTTACGAATGATAAAAGAATATTGTGAAAAGAACGATTACGATATTGTAGATGTATATAATGATGCAGGACATTCTGGAAAGGATCTAATGCGACCAGAAATGCAAAGACTTTTAAAAGATATTAAAGTCCACAAAATTGAAACAATAGTTGCCATTAAAGTGGATAGATTAACTAGAAACAATTATGATGGATTTTGGCTTCTTAACTATTGTGAAGAACATGATGTCAAAATAGAACTTATTTTAGAGCCTTATGATGTATCTACCGCAAATGGTGAAATGAATTCAATAGAACAAAATAGAGTAGCATTATATTTATTTAATAGTATAAATTTTAAAATTAAAAATTATAAAACTCTTGACAACACAAAACAAATGTTTTAAGATATATACAATAAGAAAAGGACGTGAGATTATGGAAGAAAATCAATTAGCAATTCAAAATGAATTATCAAATGAAGATATAAAAAATTTAATATACACAATAAGAGGTAAACAAGTAATGCTAGATAGTGATGTGGCAAGACTTTTTGAGTATGCAACTAAAGACCTTAATAGAAATGTTAAAAATAATATAGAAAGATTTCCTGAATATTATTGTTTTCAATTGACTAATGAAGAATATAAATCTTTAAGGTGCAAAAATTTCACCTTAAACGAAAATGGAAGAGGACAACATAGAAAATATCTGCCATATGTATTTACTGAATATGGAATTACGATGCTTGCTGGACTATTAAAAAGTGAAGTGGCAGTTAATGTAAGTATAAGAATTGTAAATACATTTATAGAAATGAGAAAATTCTTAATGTTAAATGGACAAGTTTTTGAAAGATTAACAAGTATGGAATACAAATTATTAGAACATGATAAAAAATTTGATGAAGTATTTAATCAGCTTCAACTTGAAGAAAACATTAAACAGAGGATATTTTTTGATGGTCAGATATATGATGCATATAGCTTAATTATAGATATTATAAAAAGAGCAAATAAGAAGATTTTAATAATAGATAATTACATTGATGACAGTGTTTTGAAAATGTTAGCTAAAAAAAATAGTAATGTAGAAGTTGTTATTTTAACATCAGAAAAAAGCAATATTGAAAATTTAGATATTAAAAAATTTAATAAAGAATATCCTGTCTTAAAAGTTGCTAAAACAAATAAATTTCACGATAGATTTATTATAATAGATAATAAAGAGATGTATCATCTAGGAGCTTCTATAAAAGATTTAGGCAAAAAATGCTTTGCAATTAATAGAATTGAAGATATGGAAATTATAGAAAAGATTATCAATTTATAAAATCAAAAGTAACGAATAATAATTAAATTAATATAGTTTTTCAAAATGGTTGAAAAACATATGAATGAAGATATAATAAATGTGAAAGGCAGTGCAAAATTATGGAAGATATAGAATTAAAAGATATAAGTATAACTGAATTTGAAAAAAAGTATATTCATATTATTTACAAATATTTCCTGAAGATGAAAGAAAACCATTAGAATTAATACAATTATCTTGTGAAAAGAAATATACAAAGATCATAGAAATTTTATATAAAAGTGAATTAGTAGGTTTTATGCTATTAAATAGGGTTAAAGACAAGGGGTATGCTGTTTTAGATTATTTAGCGATATTACCACAACATAGAAATAGTAAATTTGGTACTAAAGCATTACAAATTTTATTAGAGCAAGAAAAAGAAAGCAAAGGTATTTTTATAGAGATTGAAAAAGTTGGATTAGGTAAAGATACAGCAGAAAATTTATTAAGAGAAAAGAGAAGAAATTTTTATAAAAAAATAGGCTTTAAAAAATTAAATTTTGATTTATTTTTATTTGATGTTATATATACACCTTATTTATTTTCAAATATAAAAGATAATGAAGATATGATTATTGACGAAATATTAAATATTTATGAAGCAATATCAGGAAAAGAGAGAATAGAACAAAATTGTAAGATATTGAAGAAGTTAAGATTTGAGGAAATAAGCAAAAATAATATAAAGATAGCAGCAAGAGTACAATATGAGATTTTTCCTAATTCAAGTGTATATTCAGTATATAAATTGAAAATTACAGGAGAAAGAAAAGATTTATACATAGGATATATAGCTTATATAGGAAATATACCAGTTGGTGTAACAGGTATTTATGAAATTCCAGAATATTCAGATACTGCATGGTTAAGTTGGTTTGGAATAAAGAAAGAATATCGAAAATTGGGATATGGAAAACAAATATTAGATTATACAATTGAAAAGGCAAAGAATCTAAATAAAAAGTACTTGAGATTATATACTTTTGAAATTTGGAATAGTGAAGCACAGTCATTTTACAAAAGAAATATGGATTTAGGAGAATACTATTATAATGATAAAGAACATAAAGAGGTATTTGATGGAAAACCAAAGATATTTAGTATAAGTTTATGTAGTGAAAAAGTAGAATTATGGAATAACAAGTTTATAAACATATCAGAAGATGAAGATTCACATGAAAAAAGCCTACTAATGATGAAAGAAGATGGAATTATAGATTAATAAAGGAATGTGGAGGTAGACAATATTGAATAACCTAAAAAAGCAAATAGTATTTAGTGATTATGATGGTACAGAAAATATAGAAATATTTTTATATTCTAAAAAAGAATTATCGTATTTTCAATAATACAAATATTTCTTTTGATGAAACAATATTAATAATGAGAAAGCTTTTATTAAAAAGAGGTAATGTTGTGTGGATTGATTTCGGTTTTAATATTGGAAATGAATTTGGAGGAATGCACCCAGCAGTTATTTTGAAAAATTTTGATAAAGATATATTTGTATTGCCTATATCATCTAAAAAACCTATAGAGTATGAAAAAATAGAAAAAGAGTTCGAAGAAGGTAAAATATCACAAGAAGAATGTGTTAAGAAAAAAGACAAAATAACTGAAATTGTACAATTAGATAATATAATTGGTTTTAAAGAATTGATTAGATGGGCGAATATAACAAGAATAAGAAAAGTTAGTATATTAAGATTAAACTTTTCTGGAACAATAGGAAGAATAGACGGAGAATATATAAACAAAATATCAAGCAAAATAAGTCAAGAATTTGGTGTATAAAATCTTGACTTATGTAATAAAATATAGTAACATAGTATTAGAAAGTAATTGAAAGATTGCTATGTTAGGTGGCTGACTAGAAATAGTCAGCCATCAGTTCGTTTTATAACTAATTTCAACAGTTGATGAGTCAATTATTTTTCCTAAGCAAATGTGAGAGGAACACTATTAAAAACAGGCGATTTTTTCGCAAATAACCTCCTAAAACGCTCCAATTTTTACTCCCACGAAGCGGTTAAATAATTAATTAAAACATTGATTTTTTAATATTTATATGGTATAAAATGTAAGAGTGGTTCTCAAGAAACTTTCGAAGTCTTGAGACATTGATACCAATTCAGATAAAGCTAAAAATAGAATTGTACGAAGAGGCGAAGTTTATAAATGTAACTTTGGCATTGGTATAGGTTCTGAAATGCAAAAGGAGAGACCTTGTGTAATAATTCAAAGTGATGTAGGAAATATAAATTCAAGTAATGTTATAGTAGCACCAATAACGCATACAGAAAAGCCAATTCCATCAATGGCACATTTACAACTAAAAAAGATAATAATGGAATAACAATACTAGATGGACAAGTAAATCTTTCCAACATTCAAACTGTTAGTAAAGCAAGAATACAAAGGAATTATTCTTAATGTTGCCCCCAAAAATGTTCATATATAAGCAATTTTTATGAGCTATCCTTCGCGAAAAACGCCTGGACTTTTAGGCGTTTTTTGTATAATCAATAAATAAAATATCCTTACAAACTAACTTTTTATTGAGACATTAAAATTATCAATTTCAAATGCTTATTTCTAAAAATTTATGCCTACCAAAATTTTTTTCTGGTATTTTTTATACGGCATAAATTTTTAGACTTTAAGAGTAATATCAATATTTATAAAAAATATATTGTTTATAAATTCAAAACTAAACAGCATAAAATTGACATAATATTTATAATATTGTATAATAAATCCATAGAACATTTATATTTACATAACTCTAGTTTTCATGCTTTCACCTATAGGCGATTTAGGTAAGTACATACCTAGTCATAGAACATGAATAAAAAACTTTTTAGAAAATGGGAGGAATAGCGAATGGAATATGTTGATGTTTTAGATGAAAACGGGGTCTATACAGGAGAAATTGTTACCCGTGAAGAAGCTCACAAAACGGGAAAGTGGCATGGAGCTATTATTGTAGCTATTGTAAATGCCGAAAATAAGGTATTAATACAGAAACGCTCTGAAAAAAAGAAAAAAAGGCCGGGAATGTGGGATATTAGTGTAGCGGGTCACGTGACATCAGGACAAGATTCTCTTTCTTCTTCTATGAGAGAAGTCAGCGAAGAGATAAAAGTTGACTTTCGTTGGGACATAGCAGTAAAAGACTTTCGGTACATGTTTTCGTATCGATGTCAAGAAGAATTTGAAGATGGTACTATAGAAAATCAGTTTTATGATGTCTTCATAATGAGAGAACCCAAAATCACAAATGCTGAGACTGTTAAGTATCAGGAAGAAGAAGTAGCGGAAGTAAAACTTGTTTCTGCCTCCGAATTGAATCACTTGATAAAAAATGACTCCAATTTTTTCAAAAGACCGATTTATGATGTACTTCTTAATTATTTATATCGCTATTAATGGTGTACTACATTATTAGTGATAAGTCTAAAAATTTATGCCGTATAAAAAATACCAGAAAAAAATTTTGGTAGGCATAAATTTTTAGATCTTCGAAGAAAAGGTGCTGTGGCAGTTCGACCATCGGCACCTTTTCTAGAAGGTCCATTTATTTATTTCTATTTACATTTGCAAGTTTAATTCAAATCTTTCTATAAATCCTATCCATTCGCCTTTTTCATTCTTTACGCCTTGCATATATACTCTTTGATTTTTGGGATTTACAAATATAAATACATCTTTTCCAGTCTTTTTAATTTCTTCATAAGTATCCTTTATTCTTTTAGTTGATTTTTCATTATGTCAATCAAATATGCTTTTTCCTATTAGATTTTTGCCTTTTTTACGGTAATGTTCTTGTGCTTTTTGATTCATAAAACTAATAATATAATCATTATTTTCAAAGATTATAAAATATGGGTAGCTATCTAAAATTCCTTTTACTATTTCTAATTCTTCCATGTAGGTTTTCTCCTTCAAAATGTTTATAACTTAATACAAATACTCTTTCTTTTACTCCACAACAATTACTGGCTGACAGAGATATTGAAAGAGAAAAGTTAATAAAAGATAATAAATTAAATAAGACTTTAAAACAAGAATGGAATAAAAAATCGAAAGAAGAAAAGCAAGAATTTATTTCAAAATTTATTGAATCAATGACACTATTAAAAAACAAAAAACGGAGGATTTTAGAACAAGTGTTAATATAAATCAAGAACAACTAGACGATTATATTACAACTCTTAACAGAGAATTTGAAAAGAATTTTATGAATTATTTTCAAAAAATGTGAATGAAAACGAGGAAGAAATTGAAATAAAATTGGACAAAGAAAAACAAAAGTTGATTCGATTAGTTGCTATAAAAAGTGATAAAAAATTTTCAAAAACTAAGAAAGAAAATTATAAAATTGGAGCAGTAATTAGTAACCAGAAATAGAAAAATTAGAGGGGAAATTCAAAGTAAATACAATTTTGTAAATTTAGTGAAAAAATGGAAAAATTATAATATACTCAAATTCGTCAGACAGTGTCTGACGAATTTGAAAGGATGCTGAAAATTAATGAAAGAAATAAAATTAAAAAATGAATTGCTACCATTTAATATGGCAAGGAAAAAAGCTTTTAATAGTTTATGCATTACGTTAGAAAAGTTATATGGTAAGCAAAGAATATCTGAAAAAGATTTTAAAAATGAGTGGTATAATAATTTAACAAAAGAAAACAACATAAATTTATAGCTTCGGAAAAGATTTTTACGGATTATAAATTAAAAAATTGCATTGTCAGTAAGACTGATAATAGTGCATTAGATTTAGGTCATACTTTTCCAAAATTAGAAATAATACAAAGTAAAGATAGTTTAACAAAAGAAGAAAAGCAAGGAATAAGTAAGGCAAGGAAATTTATTAATGAAAATGGTAATTGGGATTTTATAGAAGGAATGCAATTTACAATAGAACCACAGCTAATTTCTACCATAAACACAAAATTACCACAGATTTCACAACATTATCTTGTAAAAAAAGACAATGGAAAATTTATTATTTGTAGAGATATAGAAGAAATATTAGAAAAATATAAATTGATAAATCAATAAGAAAAGGACGTGAAATTATGGAATAAAATCAATTAGCAATTCAAAATAAATTATCAAATGAACATATTATCCTATTTTAAAAGTTGCTAAAACGAATAAATTTTATGATAGATTTATTGTAATGGATAATAAAGAGATGTATCATTTAGGTGCTACTATAAAAGATTTAGGTAAAAAATGTTTTGGAATTAACAAAATAGAAGATATGGAAATTATAGAAAAAATTATTAATTTGTAGAACAAAAACTGACATGAACTCTTATGAGAACATGCCAGTTTTTCCACTGCAGCAGTATTTAAATGGTTGAGAAAAGCCGAAACTTAAAAATTTTATATTGATAATCACTATAATTTATATTACAATATAGAAGAATAAAAAAAGGAGGCAAAAAAATGATATACACAGACTATCATCTACACACAACATTTTCACATGATGGGATTTCCAGTATGGAGGAGCACATAAAAAATGCTATTAATAGAGGATTAAAAGAAATATGTTTTACTGAACATTATGACATATACGATGGATTAAAAAATAATACATTAAAAACAATTGATGTAGGAAATTATGTAGAAAATTTCAAGCACTATCAAGAAAAATACAAAAATCAAATCAATTTAAAATTAGGAATTGAGATAGGATTACAGCCTGATATAAAAGAAATTATTAGTGATATGGTAAAACAATATCCATTTGATTTTATAATTGGGTCTTCTCATATAACCTGCAAAAAAGACATTGCTATGGATTCTAGTTTTTTTGAAGGATTAACACAAAAAGAAGCCTATATGAAATATTTTAGGGAAGTATTAGAAAATATAAAAATGTACGATGAATTTGATGTCTATGGTCATATAGATTACATTGTTAGATATGGTGGGTATGAAAATAAAACCATAAAATATACTGATTATAAAGAAATTTTAGATGAGATACTTACCAATATCATAAACAAAGGAAAAGGAATTGAGATTAACACATCTGGTTATCGATATGGACTGCAAGAACCTCATCCCAATTTTGAGATATTGACTCGTTATCAAAAATTAGGTGGCAAGATAATAACCATTGGTTCAGATGCTCACAAAATGCAAGATATAGGTTCTGATTTTGAGAAAGCAACTGATTTATTGAAAAAAATCGGTTATAAAAATTATACAGTATTTGAAAATAGAAAACCTAGATGGATACAATTGTAAGAATTTGCTACAGTCCTATCTAACTACCTATATCATAAAATTTCGTTCTTTACTAGATGGGTAGTTAGACTAAAATCTGACTAACTTATGAAAGAAACAGTTTATGTACTTGTAAATTTTTCTGATTTAGTGTAAAATACCAATAGATTGTAAATAATGATAAAAAGAGATGTGCAAAAAGAAATGTTTTCAATGCACAGAATCGGACAAGGAGAAAAAATGAGATTTGTAGATACAGAAGAAGCGAAAAAAGAATATAAAAAATTTTTAGAAGGACATGAAAGAGGTAACTTTCAGCAAGCTTTAGAATGGGCAGAAGTGAAAAAGCCAAACTGGAAACCAGAAGTTATTTTAGCAGAAGGAAACAACGGAGAAATCATAGGTTCTCTTTGTGTGTGGATTCGTAAGATGCCAATTTTTGGTAACATCATGTATTCTTCCAGAGGACCAGTTTGTGATATTCACAATATGGCTGTTATGAAACAATTAACAGATGGTGCCAAAGAATTAGCTAAAAAATATAATGCCATTGTGTTAAGAATGGAGCCAGATATTGTAAGTGATGACCAAGATTTTAGAAATGTGGTAACTAATTTGGGTTATCGAATTAAAGATGACGCTAAAGATTTCAAAGATGAAATTCAACCAAGATATGTATTTCGATTAGATATCAAAGGAAAAACAGAAGATGAAATCATGGCAGGATTCAAACAAAAATGGAGATATAATATTCGTCTGGCAACGAGAAAAGGTGTTACCATTAAAGATGGAACCAAAGAAGACTTGAAAGATTTTCATAAAATTATGATAGAAACAGGAGCAAGAGATGGTTTTATTATTAGACCTTTAGCATACTTTGAGAAAATGTACGATTGTTTAGGACCAGAGCATATGAAAATATTAATGGCATATTATGAAGGTAAACCAATATCAGGTGTCATTCCTATTTTTTATGGGAATAAAACTTGGTATTTATATGGGGCAAGCAGTAATGAACATCGTAATTTAATGCCAAACTATTTATTACAATGGGAAATGATAAAAATGGCAATTCAAAGAAAAGACGATGTATATGATTTTAGAGGGGTTTCAGGTGTGGTAGATGAAAATCATCCACAATATGGGCTATATCGTTTTAAACAAGGATTTGGGGCAACTTTTACCGAATTTATTGGAGAAGTGTATATGCCATTTAAACCTCTTATTTATAAATTGTATCGCTTTTCAGAAAAGGCTTTCAGAACCATTCGACAATTAAAAAGAAAAGCTAAGAAAAAGAAGGATGATTAAAGTGAGTACTTTAGTAATAAAAAAAGAAGATTTAAGACACAATATAGAGAAAATCAAAGAATTGGCTGACAAAAATGGAAAAGATGATAAAGGAAATCTTGTGAAAATCATTGCCGTTGTAAAAGGAAATGCTTATGGATTAGGATTAGTAGAATATACGAGATTTTTAATAGATAACGGAATTTCCTTTTTTGCAGTTGCTACCTTAGAAGAAGCGGTTCAATTAAGAGAAGCAGGATTGAAAGAAAAGATTTTGATGTTATCTTCTACAGCAATCAAAGAAGAGGTAGAAACTTTAGTAGAAAATGATATTATTCTTACCATTGGTTCAAAAGAAGATATTGAAATAGCAGATCAAATTGGAAAAGAGAAAAATAAAAAAATAAAGGCACATCTTAAAATTGATACTGGTTTTGGAAGATATGGATTTGTTTACGAAAATCGCGATGAAATGATAGAGATTTTAAAAACTATGAAAAATATAGAAATAGAAGGCACATTCTCTCATTTTTCACTTAGCTTTTTTGATGATAAATATACTAAGTTACAATTCCAAAGATTTATGGATGTAATTGAAGTTTTAAAGATGAATCAAATAGAAACAGGAATTCTTCATATTTGTAATTCTTCTGCTTTTTTGAAATTTCCCAATATGCACTTAAATGCAGTTAGAATTGGTTCTGCTTTTTTAGGAAGAATATCTTTCCAAAATACTATAGGATTGAAGAAAATAGGATATTTAGAATCACAGGTATCAGAAATCAAAGAACTACCAAAGGGATTTAATATAGGCTATTCTAATATTTATACGACACCCCAAAAAATGAAAGTAGCTATTATTCCATGTGGTTATATGAATGGCGTAAATGTAAAAAATGATAAAGATATGTTTCGAACCATAGATAAAATGAGATATTTACTAGATAGTATCAAAGCATTTTTTAAGAAACAAGCTATGTATGTAAAGGTAAATGGAAGCAATTGCAAAATTTTAGGAAGAATTGGAACATATCATGTAATCTGTGATAGGGGTCAAAAAAATATTAAAATTGGAGATAAAGCAATTTTTTCTGTTAATACCAAATTTGTAGATTCAAAGATAAGAAGGGAGTATCGATAATGAGCGAAGAAAAAGAAAAGAAAAAGGAAGATACTTTAAAAAAAGGATTTTTTCAAAAAATAGCAAATTCTATTACCAAAATTGAAAAATATCCAGATATGGCAGCAGAAGGATTGGGAAAAGCATTTACGTATATAGTTAAAATAGTAGCTATTTTAGCTATTGTTTTATGCCTTGGTACACTATTTCAAACTTATCAAATGCTACAAGAGGGAATTCAATATTTACAAAATGAGTTTCCAGAGTTTTCGTACAAAGATGGAATATTAGATGTTTCATCAGATGAGAGGTTGACGATTTCAGAAGACGATTCTTATGTAGGAAGAACTATAATTGACACAAAAGTAGAAGAAGAACAAACCATAAATCAATACATCAATGAAATAGAAAAGTCCGGAAATGGAATGATAATTCTAAAAGATAAAATAATTCTAAAAAATGGAGCAGTAGCTGGTACAATTAATTATTATTATAAAGAACTTTTAGACAAAATAGAAATAACAGAATTTACGAAACAAAATGTCATACAATATGCTAATAGTTGGCAAGTAATCTCTTTATATGTTAGTGTTTTTATAACCATATTTATTTATAGTTTTATGATGTATCTTTTAACAACTTTATCCAATGCTATATTCTTAAGTATATTTGGCTATTTGACAACATGGATTGCACGTATTAAGATGAGATTTTTAGCCGTCTTTAATATGTCAATTTATGCCCTTACATTATCTATTTTCTTAAATATATTATATATTGTGGTCAATCTATTTATCGATTTTCATATGGAATATTTCCAAGTAATGTATGTAGCAGTAGCAGCCATTTATTTAGTAGCAGCTATATTCTTACTAAAAACAGAATTTGTAAAACAACAAATGGAATTGATGAAAATTGTAGAAGTTCAAGAAATGGTAAAAAAAGAAATGGAAGAAAAAGAACAACAAGAAAAACAAGAACAAGAGAAAAAAGATAGACAAGAAAAAGACAAAGAAGAGCAAAACAAAACCAATGAGAAGGAAGAAAAAAAAGAGGGAGTAGATGGTGGTGAACCACAAGGCGTTTAAGTTTCAGAAAGGAAAAAAAGGAAAGACATCATTTCAGAAAGGAAGATAAAAAATGAGGAGAAATGAAGAGAAAAAACCAAAAAATAAAAAACAATGGATTTATCTGATTAGTCTTCTATTGCTATTAATTTTATTAGTAGGAGTAGCTATAGTTTATATCCATAATAAGGATGAGAAAGATGAAAATACATTAGCGTACACAGATTTAATTAAAGAATTAGCACAAGGAAAAATAGAAAAGATTGAAATGACAGTAGGTAGTACAACCGTTAAAGTAAAGCAAAAAGAAGTAGAAGAAGAGAAAAAATCAATTGTTCCTAATACAGAAAGTTTTATTGGATTAGTACAAGAAAAAGTAGCCGAAGGAAATCAAATTGAATTAGTACAAAAACCGAAAAGTCCACTAACACAAATTCCTGGATTTATGATATCATTTCTGCCAACCTTCATTATGCTTGCTTTATTTATTATGATATTTAAGATGCAAGGATTGGGAGAAAAAGGAAAAGTATATGACGATACAGAAAGAAAAACAAAAGTTAAATTTGATGATGTAGCAGGACTAGACGAAGAAAAAGAAGAGTTAGTTGAAATTGTAGAATTTTTGAAAAGACCAGAAAAATTCACTAGAATGGGAGCCAAAATACCAAAAGGGGTTTTATTATATGGAAAACCAGGGACAGGAAAAACGTTGATTGCCAAGGCAATTGCAGGAGAAGCAGAAGTTCCTTTTATCTCTATGAGTGGATCTGAATTTATTGAAATGTTTGCAGGACTTGGTGCTTCCCGTGTTAGAAAATTATTTGAAAAAGCAAGAAAGTTAGCACCATGTATTGTATTTATTGATGAAATTGATGCGATTGGTTCCAGAAGAAGTTCCAATAGTGGAGCAGAAACAGAAAATAACCAAACCTTAAATCAATTATTAGTCGAAATGGATGGATTCAGTTCAGAAGAAACCATAATCGTACTAGCAGCAACGAATCGACCAGAAATGTTAGATAAAGCATTGCTAAGACCAGGAAGATTTGATAGACAAATTACCATTCCAACACCAGATTTAAAGGGAAGGTTGGAAATTCTAAAAATACATGCAGAGGATAAAAGAATTGCAGAAGAGGTAAATTTAGAAAGTATAGCAGAAGATACAGCAGGATTGACAGGAGCAGAACTTGCAAATATCTTAAATGAAGCAGCCATAATAGCCACTAAAAATCATCATGAAGATATAGAAAACGAAGATATTGAAGAAGCAGTAAAAAAAGTAACAGTAGGATTAGAAAAACGTACTAGAGTCTATTCTGAAAAAGACAAAAAATTAACTGCTTATCATGAAGCAGGACATGCCGTAGTGAGCCGATATTTGCCAACACAAACGGATGTAAAAGAAGTATCCATTATTCCAAGAGGAGTAGCTGGTGGTTACACCATGTATAAATCAGATGAAGACAAATATTATATTTCTAAAACAGAAATGCAGGAAAAATTAATCGCCTTACTAGGAGGACGAGCAGCAGAAAAATTAGTATTAGACGATATTTCCACAGGTGCTAGCAATGACATCGAAGTAGCGACACGGAATTGCAAGAGACATGGTAACCAAATATGGCATGAGTGACATTTTGGGTCCAATTGATTTTCAAGGTAAAGAACCATATGAAATGCAAATGTTTGGTGAGGATATTGGAGATAAAATAGGACAAGAAGTTAAAATGTTAATAGATACAGCTTATAATGATGCACAAACTTTGTTAAAACAACATCGAGATAAGTTAGATAGCATAGCAGAAGAACTATTACAAAAAGAGAAAATAAAGGAAGCCGATTTTAAAAAGTTTTTTGATTGATGTAAGGAAGATGGTAGGTTGTTTTTTGTACCTACCATCCATTAAAAAGAAGGTGTGAATATTGACTATCAAAGAAGCAATGGAAAAAGCCAATATACAACTAAAAACCAAAAACATTGAAAGCCCCAAATTAAAAACTAGATTACTAATGCAATATGTGTTAAAGCAAAATAGACAATACTTAATGGTACATGACGAAAACAAATTAACACAAGAGCAAAAAGAAAAATATTTTAAGGCAATTGAAAAATTAAGCAAAGGAATACCTTTGCAACATATTACACATCAGCAAGAATTTATGAAAATGAATTTCTATGTGAATCAAAACGTACTAATACCACGACCTGATACAGAAATCTTAGTAGAAGAAGTCATTAAAATTGCTAAAAAAATTAACGCAAAAAAAATATTAGATTTATGTACAGGCAGTGGAGCCATAGCAATTTCACTTGCTAAATATATCGAAAATAGCCAAATTACAGCAACTGACATAAGCCAAGAGGCTTTAACAATAGCAGAAAGGAATGCTAAAAATAACAAGGTAGATAAGCAAATTGCATTTCTTCTGTCTGATTTATTTAAGGAAATACCAAGAGAAAAGTATGATATGATTGTATCCAATCCTCCTTATATTAAAAAAGAAATTGTCAAAACATTAACAAAGGAAGTGCAAAATGAACCACTTATGGCTTTAGATGGAGGTTGGGATGGTTTAGATTTTTATCGTAAAATCATACATCAAGCAGATGATTTTCTAAAATTTGGTGGCTATTTATGTTTAGAAATTGGTTATGACCAAAAAGAAGACGTGATGGACTTATTAAACAAGGAAGAAAAATATAGAAATACTTATAGCAAGCAAGATTTGTGTGGGAATGATAGAGTGGTTGTGACAAAACTATAGATTTCAATAGTATTTAACTTTAAAGTTTATCATTTTTTTTATTCATAACTCTCAACTGCCAACCAACTGTAACTAAAGTAAGGAGAGATAACATGTCATTTTCTTCTGATATTAAGCAAGAATTAAATAAAAATAGTAACTTATCTAATAAAGAATTAGTAAAAAATGAATTAATGGGATATTTAATAGCTGGAAATACCAGTGTCATAAAAGGAAAGGAAATTAGGTTCTCAACAGAAAGTGACTATAATATTAATCGCTTTTCCAAGCTTTTATCTAATTTAGCTATTAACCATAAGATTGATGTATCACGGAAAAACATTTATCATTACAATTAAAATAAAAGACATCAATTTAATTCAGATAAAGGATGAACAAATTTATTTTATAACAGAAACTGATGGGAAAGAGGAAAACAAGAAAGCTATCATTCGAGGTGCTTTTATGGGAGCAGGTTCAATGAATAATCCAGAAAAGGAATATCATCTAGAAATTAATGTAAGCAATCAGCAAAACTTAGATAAATTAGTAAACATATTGCAAACATTGGGAATTTGTGTAAAAACTTTTCAATTGTCTATCTATATCAAAGAAGGAGAAGAAATTTCAAAATTTTTAGCTTTAATAGGAGCTGGAAAAGCAGTTATGCAATTTGAGGAGATTCGAATTCAAAAGGAAATGAGAGGAAAAGTCAATCGATTGGTAAATTGTGAAACAGCCAATTTAAACAAAACCATTAATGCTTCCATTCAACAAATTGCTGCTATCAAAAAGCTACAAGAAACAGGAAGATTTCAAAAACTAGAAGAAAATTTAAAAGAAATTGCGATGTTACGATTAGAAAATCCAGATATATCATTGATTGCATTAGGAAAACTACTAAAACAGCCACTAGGAAAATCAGGAGTTAATTATCGATTAAAGAAAATAATCGAAATAGCAGAAAATTGCCAATAAGGACGCATTGGCGGATTTAAGAGAAAATGGGGAAATAGATTAAATAGGAGGAAAAATTGCCAAAAGGGACGACCGTCCCTATTGGCAATTTAAGAGAGAAGTGGAACAAACTGAATTAGGAATTTATATCCATATACCATTTTGTAAAAGTAAATGTTATTATTGTGATTTTGTATCTTATACTGATTCATGTGGACAAGTAGAGAATTACATACATGAAGTAAGCAAAGAAATGAAACAATATGATTTCAACAATTATGATGTTACAACCATTTATATAGGAGGAGGAACTCCTTCTTTTATCGATGAAAAATATGTCACACAATTATTGGAGGAGTTAAAAACAAAGTTAAAAAATAATAAAACCAAATTTGAAGACATTGAAATTACGATAGAAATCAATCCAGGAACCATAACTAAGCAAAAATTAGAACCATACAAAAAATCTGGTATCAATCGAATTAGCATGGGTTTGCAAAGCACAAATGATGCATTATTAAAACAGATAGGAAGAATTCATAATTATCAGGAATTTTTAGAAGCCTATCAAATAGTAAAAGAAGCTGGTTTTAAAAATATTAACATAGACCTTATGATAGGATTGCCAAATCAAACGATTCAAGATATTAAGGAAACATTAGTAGAACTGCAAACATTAAATCCAAATCATGTGAGTGTATATTCACTTATTGTAGAAGAAAATACAAAAATGGAAAAATGGATTGTTACAGGAGAATTACATTTGCCAGAAGAAGAACTAGAAAGACAGATGTATTGGTATGTGAAAAATAAATTGGAACAAATGGGATACAGTCATTACGAGATATCTAATTTTGCTAAAAAAGGAAAAGAATCTAAACATAATTGGAATTGCTGGGAGCAAAAGGAATATATCGGATTAGGAGCGACAGCTCATTCCTATTTGAATGGTGTTCGCTATGCAAATGCTGCTTTTACAGAAGTGGGAGATTGGGATTTTAGAGATAAAAAAGTACATGAAAAACAGCGTTTAGAGGATAAACAAAAGGAATATATGTTATTGGGATTAAGAAAGATAGAGGGTGTGAGTATTCAAAAATTTAAAGAAAAGTTTGTGGATAATCCTATTTTTTTGTTTCGAGAAGAGATACAAAAATTGGTGGATCAGCAATTGTTAATAGTAGATGGCAATTGGATTCGATTGACAAACAAAGGAATAGATTTGGCTAATTTGGTATGGGAGGAATTTGTTTAAAAGTTACCAATCAAAAAGATAGAAACTTTTACTATAAAAAGGAATATTAATAATGTTGAACAGTAACGTGAATAGTTATAAAACCGAAAATTAATTCGTAAAAAGTATTGACAATTAAAAAAAAGGAAGATATAATAAAGGCGAACATTTTTTTAGGAGGTAATTATATGATAACCACATTACACATAAAAAATATAGGAATTATAGAAGATATAACAATAGACTTTAATCAAGGATTAAATGTATTAACAGGAGAAACAGGAGCAGGAAAAACGCTAATTATAGATTCTTTACAAATTATAGCAGGAGGAAGATTTTCAAAAGAAATGATACGAAAAGGGGAAAATCAATCTTTTGTAGAATTATGTCTGTATGAACCCAAGAATCAAAATGCCATAGAAGGTAACATTATTGTTTCTAGAGAGATTAATGTAAGTGGAAAAAACATGTGTAAAATAAATGGAAGAATGGTTACTGTTAATGAGTTAAAGGAATTTATGAAACAGTTCATTGAAATACATGGACAAAATGATAACCAAAATTTATTAGAAAGTAAAAGGCATTTAAACTATTTGGATGGTTTTATTGGTGAGGAAATTGTAGTTAAGAAACAAAAATATACCGAATTATATGACAAATACTGTGAAATCAAACAAGAGTTAAAAAATCATTTTGGTGATGAAAAAGAAAGACAAAGAAAATTAGATTTAATACAATATCAAATCAAAGAAATAGAACAAGCAAACCTAAAACTAAAAGAGGAAGAAGAATTAGAAGAAAAAAGAAAAAAAATGTTAAATGCAGAAAAGATAAAACAAAATTTAGAAGAAGCTGATACTTTAATTTCTGAAAATGGAATTGATAGTATTAGTATGGCAATTCGAGCTTTAGAGAAAATTGAACAAATGGATAATCAATATGAAAAAGCCTCCAGTGAATTAAAAAGCATTTATTATGAATTACAAGAATTAGCAAGAGATGTCAATAGCTATAAAAGTGATATAGATTTTAAGGAAGAAGAAAGAGACTTTATCGAAGAAAGATTAGATTTAATTTATGCTTTGAAAAGAAAATATGGAAATACCATAGAAGAAATTTTAAAATACAAAGACACAATCAAAAAAGAAGTAGAGCATATAGAAAACCTAGAAGAATACAATGAAAAGTTAAGAAAAGAAAAGAAAGAAATAGAAGAAAAAATGAATTCATTAGCAAATAACATGCATGAATTGAGAATGAAAAAGGCAGATATAGTAAGTGAAAAAATCAATCAAGAATTGAAAGAACTAGAAATGAAAAATGCTAAAATACATGTAAAAGTAAGCTATTTAGAAGAATTTACAAGAACAGGGAAAAATAATGTTACTTTTTATATCGTAACCAACATGGGAGAAGAAGAAAAAGAATTATCAAAAATAGCATCAGGGGGAGAAATGTCAAGAACCATGTTGGCTATTAAAAAAGTATTAGCAGATACTGACCAAATGCCAGTACTAGTATTTGATGAAATTGACACAGGAATTAGCGGAAAAGCAGCTAATTCAGTAGCACATAAATTAAAAAGAATTGCTAATAGCCATCAAGTGATGTGTATATCACATTTACCAAATATAGCGGCAATGGCAGATTACAATTATTTTATCAGCAAAGAAATTTGTCAAGAACGAACAAAAACACAAATAAAACTATTAAAAGAAAAAGAGGTAATTGAAGAAATTGCTAGAATTTCTTCTGGAGAAGTTAATGAGGTAAGTTTGCAATATGCGTATGAATTGAGAAATAAAAAGGCTTCTTAGTTACCAATAAAAAAGATAGAAACTTTTATCTCCCAAAAACAAGATATCTGAATCGTTACTCTTAGCTAACACTTTTGCATTGAGGATGGTCATTCTTTGCATAAATCAGAGAAAAATGGATAAAATAGGAAAGAGAAAAGTAAGAAAGGAATGTTGTAAAAAGTGAAAGATTTTTTAGAAATTGCGGACATACAAGCCTTAGAGATTTTAGATTCTAGGGGAAATCCAACCATTCAAGTAGAAGTTACAACAGAAGGAGGTTTTCGAGGAGTAGCTTCTGTACCATCAGGAGCTTCAACAGGAAGTTTCGAAGCAGTTGAGTTACGAGATGGGGATAAAAGTAGATATTTTGGAAAAGGGGTTCAAAAAGCTGTTGAAAATGTGAATAAAAAAATTGCTAAAAAGATAATTGGCATGAATGTATATGAGCAAAGAAAAATTGATCGAGAATTAGTTAAGTTAGATGATACCCCTAATAAATCGAATTTAGGTGCCAATAGCTTGCTAGGAGTATCGCTAGCTGTAGCAAAGGCAGCAGCAGAATCTTTAAGTATGGAGATATATCAATATATAGGAGGAATTCAGGCAAAAGAATTACCAGTTCCTATGATGAATATTTTAAATGGTGGAAAACATTCTGAAAATAATATTAGTATCCAGGAATTTATGATTATGCCAATTGGGGAAATAACCTTCCAAGAAAGATTAAAAAGAGGGGTAGAAGTATATCATACATTGAAAAAAGTATTAAAAGAAAAAGGATATGCAGTAGGAGTGGGAGATGAAGGCGGATTTGCACCAAACTTAGAAAATGAAGAACAAGCTTTAGATCTTATCATAGAGGCTATAAAAAAAGCAGGATATGAACCAGGAAAAGATATGGTCTTAGCTTTAGATATAGCTAGCACAGAAATGTATGATGAAGCTCAAAAGATAGGAAAAGAAGGTTATTATTTTTGGAAAACAAAACAATTAAAGACCAAACAAGAAATGATTCAATATGTAGTAGATTTGTGTGAAAAATATCCGATTGTTTCAGTAGAAGATGGATTAGCAGAGGAAGATTGGGAAAGTTGGAAAGAGCTAACAAGTCAAATAGGAGATAAAGTACAATTGGTAGGAGATGACTTATTTGTAACCAATCCAAAACGATTAAGAAATGGAATTGAAAAAAATATTGCAAATGCAATTTTAATTAAACCAAACCAAATTGGAACTTTAACAGAAACTTTAGATACCATATATATCGCAAAAAGTAATGGCTATAAAACGGTTATTTCTCATCGTTCAGGAGAAACAGATGATACAACAATTAGTGATATAGCAGTTGGTGTCAATGGTGGACAAATAAAGACAGGAGCACCGTGTAGAATTGATAGAGTAGCTAAATATAATAGACTTTTAAAAATTGAATCAGAATTGGATATTTGATAGAAAGAACAAAAGAGGCATGATTAAAGTTTCTTGACCTTTTAGAGTACTTTTCATGCCTCATCTTTGTTTGCCTGCGAGAAAATTCATCAAAATTTTTTCTAAAGTTAAAAGTATTCATCATGCCACATGTTTTTTTAACAGTAAATAAAAGTTTAGTTTGTTTTTTTATAAAGAAGGATTAGTCGAATAACAGAATAAATAAAACAGGCAATGGATAAAATACCAAAACTAATTAATGTTAATCTACCAGCCTTTGGCAATGGATAGGGAGCAGTTGTGAGATTAGCTGGTTCAGATAGTCTAATTTTGGGCGAAATAGAAGAACTTTTTGCTTGTTTTTCGCCATTGAAATCAGTATATTGAATGGTAACTTTTTCATTTGTATTTAATATCTTATTAATTAGGGACGAGTCAAAGTTTTCTTTTAATTTCAATTGGTATTGTACAATAGCTGTTTGCCCACTTGCTAATGCTGGTATAGTCCACGTAATAGAATTAGTAGAAGTATCTATGGTAGGAGAAACATTACCAATATTAGCATGGGAAACATAAGCAAAATCAAAGTTTTTTACAATCTCTTCTGGAAAATAATCTACAATGGTAAGATTGGTAAGTGTTTTTTCAGTAGGTACTAATGTTTTATAGATATCATCTGTGATAGTTGGTTCAATTTCCGTATCTGCAATATAATAGAAACTACCAGCTGTAGGGCTGGATTGTGTACCAAATATTTCAGTTATAATTTGTCCGAAATTTTTATCTACTGTTACAGGTACATAAGATTCATCTGCTATTCCTGTTAGCATAGTAATCAATTGAATTTCTTGTTGATGGCATGCTTGTAATTGTTCTTTTGTATTTTTTATAACATTATCTGAATAATAAATTTTATCATAATCAATGGCTACATTGGGAACACCATCTGTTAAAACAATCATATATTTAGAATGGTTGTTTGGAGTAAATTGCTGACTAGCTAATAGAAGACCAGCTTGCAGATTAGTTCTAGGTCCATTTGTTTCAATATGAGAAATGGAATTCGTTAGTGTAGTAACATCATTACTTAAACCAGAAATAAGACTGGCATCTTCTAGGGTTCCTTCTTTATTAACATTGGTATTAGTAGAAAATCCGACAATTCCTATTTTTAATTCAGCATTATCTTGTAAAAGTTTAGAAACTAAGGTTGTGGCAGCTTCAAAAATTAAGTCTTTTCTTGTTTTATTTTCAGAAACTTTATCTAACATACTGTCTGAATTATCTAATACTAACATGATTTCACCAGTAGGTTTTTCGATTTTTTCTTGATTGGTGACTTCTAATTGTAAAGTAATTTCTTTATTTTTTAAATCTTTATGAATGATTTCTTTTTGAAATTTTGAACTTTCTGCTAAATCAATTGTGCAAATTGGTTCTTCAACTACTTCCATAGCAACAGTATGATAGGAAGCACAAGAAAAATTTGAAAGTAATAGCACAATAAAAAGAACAATAATAAATATTCGCTTTTTCATATTTTATTTCTCCTTTTTTATATCTCTTTTATCATAGTATAACACAAATTTATGAATATACAAGTTTTTGACAGGTTGTAATAAAAATGTAACATAAAAACACTTTACAGAGAAAAATCATTGTGATATAAATAAAACAACTTTATATACTAAAGAAACATAATATTGATAAGCGAAACAATAAAAAGAAAAAACAGAAGTATTTAGAAAATAGTAAAAAAGGAAGGAAAACACATGGAAAAAACTGCAAAACAGGAAAAAGAATTAAAGGTTAAAGAAACAGCAGGAATTAC
>CAOKEO010000029.1 GCA_948467495.1 uncultured Clostridium sp. | reverse complement strand
GCTCAATATATGTAAGATTAGTTTTCTCTAATTTTCTAATACTACCATTGATAAATGTAGGAGTAACTTTTGAAAATTCACATATAAATTCAAGTCGCTGTTTTAGACATTCCTCAAATTCTAGTTCTTGCTTAATTATCTTCATTTTTCGCACCATCCTTTCATTTTGGATGATTTTAATATTGTTTTTAAGCAACAAAAAAATCAACCAGATTTTATTTTCTGATTGATTTCTGTATCAATTCTGTTCTATTTAGTTCGAACAGATACGTTGTTGGTGCAGATGGCCGGAATCGAACCGGCACGGTTTATTCAACCGCAGGATTTTAAGGGGATTTGACTAATTATCACTTAAAATTCCTTATCATCATTTAACACTATTTATAAAACATCAATTAACCTTTATTTTCTAACTTTCTTTCAATTTCATTTAGATTATACACTCTTTTTAAATTTTTAGCAACTATCAAAAATAAAAAATTTTTTGTAGAACTTTTGTAGAACTCCATTTTATAAATATTATAAATTAACTAAATATTAAAATGTTTAAAAGATCCTATTAGTTTTTTCAGCTAATAGGGTCTTTTTATCATTATCATGCAAAAGAGAAATGCAACACCTCTTAAAAAGTGTTTGGTGTAATGAGCCGATGCTATAAAGTTCATTCGTATTCGTATAAACAGTCTATTTATACAAAATGCGTAAGTGAGATTTTACAACATAGACTCACAATAATAAAAGAGTATTGGGAGGCAAAACTTGAAATGGATTTGTAATTGTAAAAAGTTTGGGCAAGTATGAACAATAACATAGAAATATGTTAGCAATTACAGTAGTTTTACTACATACTAGACTACCTATGACCGAAAGCGACCGACTGACGGTTTCTGCAATCTTAGGTGTAATAATTCTTTTTCACTTATGGGATTATTGCACCTAATTCTCTCATGCTCTCTCCCTCTGGTTTCCAGTCTTTTTAAGAAAATATTATATAAAAGAAAAATATATAATAATTATTTTTATTGAATTTCAACTACTAAAAACCCAGAGTAGTACAGTCATTTCTGTGCGAAATTGATGTCCAATGTTGGCGGATAGCCGATATTGGATGTCAATTTCCCTGTCCTGAACTGACAAAAAATTTATATGAATATATAAAATTTTTGTCAGTCTGCGTGGAAGTTTGAAACCGAGCTAGGTTTCATAGAGTCAAGAAAAAATTTGAAAAATGTTTTTCTTGGCTCTTCTTTTTAAATAAATTGCAAAATGCAAATTTATTTAAAATATAAAAAATACACTAAGTGAATTTTTTATGCAAGGGTTGTAGGGAAAGTTTTTCCATGCCACACTGACACTTTTTGCTAACAGCTAAAAAAGTGTTGTAGTGTGTTACAACACTAATACAAAATAGCCGACAATCCAAAATAACATTTTGTGTTTTCTTATAAAGTTAAGCAAGGAGGTCTTAATATATGAGTTATGCAATAATAAGAAATGAAAAATATAAAAGAGAAAATCTAAAAGGAATATATCGTCATAATGAAAGAAGAAATAAAAATTATTCTAATAAAAATATAGATAAATCAAAATCACATCTTAACTATTCGATTAAAGAGCCTACATATAGTTATGAAAAAGAATTTGATAAGATAAGAGAAAAATATAATTTAAAAGGACAAGTCAAAACTGTTAGTAATATAGTATGTGAATATATAATTACATCTGATAAGGAATTTTTTGAATCTATTGGAGAAAAAGAAACAAAAAGGTATTTTGAAACTGCATACAAATTTGTTTGTGAATATAAAAACTTAGGCGAACAATATATTTTGTCTGCTAAAGTACATTTAGATGAAGAAACTCCTCATTTACATTTAGCTTTTATTCCTGTTATTCATACTACAGATAAAAAAGGAAATGCCATAGATAAAATTGCTTGTAGTGAATTTTGGAAAGCTAAAGATAGCTACATCCAATTACAAAATGCTTTTTATTCTTATATAACTAAAAATGGCTTTGATTTAGAAAGAGGAAAATCATCATCAAGAAAACATTTATCTGTAAAAGATTATAAAGAAATTACTAATTATGAAAAATCTAAACAAACACTAAAAGATATAAATATAGAACTACCTAATGTTCCTAGCATTAAAGATTTTGGGAAACTTACTGCAAAACGAGATGAAAAAATACAAAAAGAAATTATAGAGCCAAAAGATAAAATTATTGATATGTTATGCTCTGACAATAAAAAATTACATCAAGAACTAGAAAAGCAAATAAATGCTATAGACAAGGCTGAAAAATTAGAAAATGAAAGACAATCAATTTTGCAAGAAAAATTAAATCTTGAAAATAAATGTAATACACTAGAAAAAGATTTTCATAATAAAGAAATTGAACTAAAAAGAAATTTTAATAAAAAATATGATGAATTATTAAGTGAAAATATCTATTTGAATAAAATTATAAATACATTTGAAAAAACTATCAAAAAATTTATAAGTTGGGTTTGTAATAGATTTGTAGTTAGTGAAGAAGATACCTTGATAACAGATTTTCAACAGGAAACTAATACTTTTATCAATCCAATAAAGCAAATTGAATATGAAAAAGAACAAGAAGAATTTGAGTTATAGCAAACGAGGGAAAATGTTTAAAGTTTCCATCTGTATGCTTACATATCCAAGTCATCATATATGTTCTTTCTTCAACTATAAATCCAATGGAACAATTATCTGTGAAAAATGAGAAAATGAATATACTAATATTTTATAACTCTCTATATATTTTCTAAATTAATAATTTAATGAACAGAGGGGCTAAGATATGAATATCTTGCCCCTTGTTCATTAATTATAACTACTATATTATGCTGAAATTGTTAAAATTGCCGGATTTACCACTCCGTCGCCTTCATGATTGTATTTTGAGTTGTGTTGCACTCTCAATTCTTCGCCATATTTCCAAACCGAAGACAGAATGCTGACTGCACATCCATACATGAAACCGGTTATACCGTATATATCCGCTAAATGAGAACTCATATCCCATACATCGGACAATTTCTTGTCATGTTTAGCCATCAAGTATTCCATATACTGTGCCCATAAGATTGTATAATCTATTACACAGTTACTGTAACCGTCTTTGGAGTTAATGGCTTTGCAGTTTTCCCATTCTTCCTGCTTCTTTTTATCAGCAATGGTAAAATCTGCATTTCTTTTCTGGAACTGTCTTACTTTCTGAACAACAGCCTTTTTTCTGTTCTCCTTTTTAAGGGATTTCGCATGATCTTTGACATATCCTGGTGAATTGTAATATTCCTGCATTTCCTTTTCCCATAAACCGCTGGACATATCACAACTTCTTTTGTACAGATACAATATTCGGTCAGTATTCTGCTCATCAACTCTTATAGAAAATTGATTGAACTCCACTTCTAAAGCTTTTACACCATAGAAATTTGAATACGGAACAAAAAATTTTTTCAGTTCTGCAACAAAATCAGAAATAAGACCACCTGCTGAACTTTCAACAGTTACAATCCCATCTTTTATAGATGAAATTATGATACTTTCCCTTGTATCAGGATTCCTAAACCACAAACTTTTTCCCCACTTGAATATTTCATCAAAGCGGAAAAAATTGGTATAAATCTCATACCGCATATTGGGTCTGTCGGAATCTCTGAGCGGATTTCGTTTCTGACAAGTCTGAGTGTCAACAGAAACTTCATTATCGCCGTCCTTGTAGTCAGATGCTGACATTGCTTTCATGAGCATACAGATAATATCTTTTCTGCCTGTACTTCTCCCAATCTGCAAACGGATGTTACGATAATTCAGAATCACAGAGTCCAAATTTGTAAAATTGCTTTTTCTTGAAAACATTCCAGATACTAATTCTGCAACCCTTGGAATAGTTTCTGTACAATCAATAGCAATTTCCATGACTCCATCTGCATAAGCTGTCGCCTTGAATGCCGTTTCCGTCCAGTTACTTCCTATGTTAGGAAGAAAAACAGAAGCCTTAAAGACAAAACCTCCATCTGTTGCAACACCCTCAAAGCGAATCATTGTTACCTCTTTCCGTCCATTTCTTCTCATGATAAATTTCTCCTTTCAATATGTTATAATTATAGTTGTCATGCAATCTTAATAATGATATGCATAATTTAAAACCACTTAATAAAAGTATATCATATTTGCATAAAAAAGTAAAGTTTTTCCTGTTCGCTTTATTAGAGATATGAATATAAAAAAATAATAGTAAAATAATATCTATAATAAAGTGAATAAGGTGAGAATATGAAAATTAACAAATACAATGAATTTAGAAATATATCAGGCTCTGTTCTTAAAGAATTAAGATTAAAAGCCAATTTATCTCAACAAGATTTAGCAGAAAAATTACAATTACTTGGTATTGAACTAACATCAAAGGAAATTTCAAAAATAGAAAATGACAACAGATTAGTTCAAGATTTTGAATTATTTGCATTTGCTAAAGTATTCAAGGTCTCAGCTGATGTTTTTAATAAAAAGTTAGATAAATAGCAGTAAAGATAATGTTTGCTGTTATTTATTTTTTAGGTTTTCTAGTATAATTCTAATTCCATCACAGAAACCAGCCTTATAAAATTTCTCATTATCATGAGCCATAATTAAGTTTTCTCTCATTACATATTTATCTAGTGATTTAATAATTTCTTCTCTTGTATTTTTAAAATGTGGTGGAAGATTTTTAATTTTATTTATTAGCTTTTCACAGTCTATATCGTAGTTTTGCTTTATCTCAATTATATCTTCATCTTCATTTTTACATTCAATATATAGTTCTTCTTCCCTCTCTCTAAATATACTATCTAATAGTGGATCATCTATATATTTTTCTATGTCCTTTATTTTTAGCATATTGCCACCTCCTTGTTAACGATATTTCGTTTATATTATATCTCTAATAAAGAGATATTGCAATAGTATTTTAGCGATTTTTCGTCAGCGTTATTTCGTTAGTTTTGTTATACTCATTTTATAGTTAAGAAAAGAGGGATTTTATGCAACTTTCAGAAGCTGTTAGAAGAAGAATTATAAATTTAGCAGATGAAAGAAATATAACTTTACATAGGTTATCTTTAGAGTCTGGAATATCATACTCTACATTAAGTAGTTTTATAAATGGAAAAAGTCAAAGTCCAAAACTTGTTACTTTATTACATATATGTGAAGGATTTGGAATTGAACTAAATGAATTTTTTACTGATAAATTATTTAAAGATGTAGAAGAAGATTAAAATTTTATAAATTTTGCTCAAAAATGAATTTTAAAAAATCGTTTGACATATACTAAATATTGTAGTATACTATATTTAACTTAAGTTAAATACAAAAAAAGCATTATTCATAGATGTTCGAGAAAAACTAAATGTGCGACAGCATTTAGTTTTTTTCATTTCATAAAAAAAGGACAATGCAGCGAAGCGACAGTGCTACATCATCCATTTTCGGCTAGCTAAGCCTCATTTTGTCTGTGGTCATTTGGTTTGTTGTTTTGCTTGGCTTGGTCAAGAGCTACTTGATTTAAGTCTTTTTCTTTTTGTAGTAGTAATTCCACCAAACGCCATACCAATTCAGCATTATTCATTTTTGTTCCTCCTTTCGCAAAGATTTCCTTTGAAAAGGATGCTGTTATTATATCTAATTATTCTATAAAAAACAATGAAATTTATAATCTTTTTACAATTTTCTTACACTTATTTTTTCAAAATCCTTTCAAAATTTGTTCATTGAAATTTTTAACATCACTTGCTACAATCTATTCATAATTTATTTTAAGTTTTTTTAAGTTTTTAGAAAAAAGGGAAAAAAAAGGGAATTGATTATTACTAATTATGATAATATAATTCTTTTAACAAATAAATTTAAAAATGAGTATTTAGCCATAAGTATTCATTTAGATTACTATGCTTAAAATTTATTAGCAAAAATTTAACCAATTGCAAGGAGGTGCTTTTTCAATGTCAAATAAAGAAAAAATCATTGATTTATTTTACAATGAACATTTAAAACCTGTTGATATTGCTTTAGAACTAAATGTCAGTAATGCATACATATCAAAAGTAATAAAAAAAGATTTTAGGTATCATGAAGAAAAGAATCAAAGGAAACAACAAAACAAATTGAAACATAAGGAACAAACCATTGAATACATGAAATTAAAGCAAAAATCCAATAGAGATAGTTATGAAGCTCTTAAAGCCCAACTAAAACAAGATGCTGAAGAACTATCTTATTATTTTGACATTTCAGATTGTAGTTTTAGAAAGTTTAATGCTAGTGCTTACAAGTATAATGCTAAAAGGAAAAGATTTGAAATAGATAAAAGATTGACTGTTTCAATAGATGTTCCAAAAGCAGTTTATTAAATCATAGGAGGTACAAGAAAAATGGATGTAAAAGAACAATATTCTATCATGTTTACTAATTACCCAGATATTATAAACATTGAACAAATGAGAAATATGTTAGGTGGAATTAGTTTAACATTAGCATATAGACTTATTAAGGAAAACAAAATTAAAGCTATGAAAATAGGTAGACAATATAAAATTCCAAAAGCTAATATAATTTCATACATAATAAATCAAAGTTGAAAATAAATACATTTACACAAAAATAAGGAGGTCATTTTATGATAACAGTAACAGCTACATTACAACAAAAGAAAAATATTTATTATGCTGTTTTATATTATAAAGACGAATTTAATAATATACAACGAAAGTGGATTTCCACTAAATTAAAAGTTAAGAACAATAAGAAACTTGCAGAAAGAAAAGTTGAAGAAATACGACACGAATATGAAAAAACTCTAAATGAAAAACCTACTATTTCTGGGTTAGATATAAACAATAAAGCTAATATAAAATTTTGTGATTTTATGGTTAATTGGTTAGATATTATAAAACCTAGAGTAGTAAAAACAACTTATGCAGGTTATGAAAGAATTGTAAAAGGCAAAGTATATAACTATTTTAAGAAATTAGATGTTTCCTTAAAAGATTTAAAACCTTATCATATTCAAGATTTCTACACAGAGTTATACAATTTAGGTTTAAAAGGAAATACAATTCTTCGCTATCATGCGAATATTAGAAAAGCATTACAATATGCAGTAAAATGCGAATTGATATTAACAAATCCAGCAGACAAAATAGACAAGCCTAAAAAAGAACAATACATAGCAACCTATTATAATAAAGCACAATTAAATGAATTATTAGTTGCAATAAAAGATACACCTATTAAGTTGCCTGTTCTTTTAGCTTTATATTATGGACTTAGGCGAAGTGAAGCACTAGGTATAAAATGGGATGCTGTTGATTTTGAAAATAAAACAATTATTATAAGACACACTATTTCACAAACAAAAGTAGATGGTAAATTGCAAATTGTTGCAGAAGATAAAACTAAAAATCAATCAAGTTATAGGACATTGCCTTTAATTCCAGAAATAGAAGAAATACTTTTAGAAGAAAAAGTAAATCAAGAATACAACAAGAAAATATTTAAAAAATCATACTTAAACGAAAATGGTTATGTTTGTGTAAATACAGATGGCTCTATACTAAAACCTGACTATGTTTCACATAAGTTTAATCAAATACTAAAAAATAATAACCTAAAGTCTATTAGATTTCATGATTTAAGACATTCGTGTGCTAGTTTATTACTATCTAATAAAGTAAGTATGAAAGATATTCAAATATGGTTAGGTCATTCTAGTTATAATACTACAGCGAATATATATACTCATGTAGATACAGAGTCAAAACAAAATTCTGCTTTAGTAATTGGTAATAGTTTAAACTTTACTGACCCTAGTCAAGATGATGACGAAGAAGATGAAGAAATGGAGTTATAAATAAAAATTGTTAGAAATGTTAGAAAATTTAGAAATTAAAAAATCCTTATTTAAGCCACTAAATAAAGATTTCATAAAAATAAAATGTTGTGAATTTTGTAGAACTTTTTGTAGAACTACAAAATTTTTTAAAATTAAAACCTCAAGCTTAATCTTACGAAACACTTGAGGTTCTAATGGTGCAGATGGCCGGAATCGAACCGGCACGGTTTATTCAACCGCAGGATTTTAAGTCCTGTGCGTCTACCAGTTCCGCCACATCTGCATATTTATAAATCGAACTGGTTAGCTTTAACGACAATTGATATTATAATATGTTGTCAATTTTTTGTCAATAGATTTTTCCTATTTTTCCAAAAATATTAGAAAAATATCCAGTCGAATTCATTTTCAACTGGACATTCTAATTAATCGTTGGTTCCTGTTCCATCAAATGGTATAAATTTATTTACAACACTTTCTGGTTGTACTTCTTCAGATCTAAACATCATAAATGATGTATTTATTTTGTTATCTATCAACTGTTCTACTTCATCTTGTGAGGCATGTTCCGCCAATACCAATTCACTAACTAATATTTGTTTTGCATTATTTAACATTTTCTTTTCACCAGTTGATAATCCTTTTTCTTTTTGTTTAAAACTCAAGTTTCTCACTACATCAGCCACTTCATAGATATCTCCACTTTTCATTTTATCCATATTATCCCTATATCTCTTATTCCAGTTTTTATCCATTTCTGTTTCGTCTTTCTCTAGTATTCCAATTACTTTATCTGCTGAACTTTTATCGATAATGTTTCTTACACCTACTGTTTCTGCCTTTGCTGTTGGTATCATTACTTTTACTTCACCTGGCATTTTTAATATGTAATAAGATTGTTTCTCTCCTAAAATATCCTTTTCCTCTATTGAATCTATTACCCCTGCCCCATGCATTGGGTACACAATTTTGTCTCCTACATTAAACATGTAAGCCAACTCCTTTCAGCATTTTCATTTATTCGGCGAAAAAAAGATAATAAAGCTATGTAAATAGTCATGGTATTTAATAACTTTACTGGATTTTTTAACCATATCTATTATACAACAAAAAAAGGGAAAAGTCAAAGCCCTTCCCCTATTTTTTTTATGTATATTATGCCTCTACCCCTCTGTTTTCTAAGTAAAAAAATTTTTTTCATTTTTTTATTTTTAATTAATTTATCTTTTCTTTTTGATTAATTGGTAGATCCAAAACCACCTATTCTTTCTCCTTGTGCTTCGTCATTGGATGTTATTAAATACTTTTGAAATATAGCTTGTCCAATCGCTTCTCCCTTTTTTATGGTAATATCTTCTTCTTTAATATTGTAAAAAGCAAACATAAAATGTCCATCATTATCTGGATTTCCATAATAATCCTTATCAATAACACCTACGCTGTTAGCCATAATCAAACCTTTTTTCTTTGGATTAGAACTTCTATTGTATAACAGCATAACCTCGTCATCTTGCATATAAGCTTTTAAGCCTGTTTTTATTAAAGTGGGATTCATTCCCTTTTTAAAACTTGGTATTACTACATCTTCTGCTGCTTCAATATCATATCCAGCCGAATACTTTGTTTTTCTTATTGGTAAATTGATTTGTTTATTTTCAAATCCTTTTGCTACCTCAAATCCTCTTAATTTTTCCATTTTTCCTCCTCATTGTATTGGGATATCCATTTGCCACATATTTGCTAATAAATATCCCTTTACGTTTTTTTTATTTTTTCACAAAATAAAAAAATTGTCAATACATAAATTTTCGTTTTTCTCTTTTTAGTAACAATTCAAAGGTGATATATTTCAATTAGAAAGCTTAACTTATATAAAATGTATCTGTGTTCCCTATCAAAAATTAATTGAAAGTAACATTTATTTTTCGACAAAATATAATAATCATAGGAGGCGTAAAACAATATGAAACAACAAGAAAAAACACTAAACCAATTGCCTTTATATACAAAAGGAAAAATTGAAACACTAAACTGTCAAGGAAATATAAGAAGAAGATTATTAGATTTAGGATTTGTAAAAGGAGCATCCATTACTCCTGTTTTAATTAGTCCCTCCCAAGACCCTCGTGCTTTTTCCATTCGTGGCACTCTAATTGCCATTCGAAAAGAAGATGCCAATTTGATAACAATTCAATTTTAATGTAACTTTTCCACTTTAATTTCATACTATGTACTATTAAATATGAATTTTGGAGGTTATGTATGGGACTTACCAAATCTTCTACAGGAAGTCGTTTATTGGTAGATGACTTATCCTTTTTAAAAGAAAATTGTGATTATATTATTGCTTTGGCTGGCAATCCTAATGTCGGAAAATCTACTATTTTTAATCATTTAACAGGCATGCATCAACATACTGGTAATTGGCCTCGGAAAGACAGTTAGTAATGCCACTGGTAATTGTATGTACCAAGATACTAACTTTCTTTTCGTGGACATTCCAGGAACTTATTCTATTATGTCTAACTCAGAAGAAGAAGAAATTGCCCGAGATTATATTTGTTTTGGCAATCCAGATTGCACTGTGATTGTAGTAGATGCTACTTGTTTGGAGCGAAATCTAAATCTTGTTTTTCAAACGATGGAAATTACAAATAATATCGTTGTCTGTGTTAATTTACTGGATGAAGCCAAAAAGAAAAAAATACATATTGATTTAGAAAAATTATCTGATGAACTTGGTGTTCCTGTTGTTGGAACAACTGCCAGAAAAAAGAAAACTTTAACTTCTCTCATGAATACCATAAAACAAGTATGCACACGGTAACATCCAGCCAATTCCTAAAAAGATTACTTATTCTAAAACCATTGAAGATGGTTTATCAAAACTATCTGATACACTACAAAATGAATTTTCTCTTTCAGCTGATTTATCTCGTTGGATTAGTTTAAAAATTATAGATGGCGAAGAAACAATTTTGCAATCTATTGAAGAAAATGTTGGTATTGATTTATTAAACAATGAAGCCTTAGAAGATATTAAAGATATTGTTCGTTTGGAACTACATAAAAATAATATTTTCGAAAATAATTTCAAAGATTCAATTGTTTCTAGTATTATGCACCAATCAGAAATAATTTGTGGAAAAGTGTGTACTTTTCAAGATGAAAATTATTCTAATCGAGATAGAAAAATTGACAAAATTCTGACTTCTAAAAAATTCGGAATTCCTATTATGATTTTATTTTTGGGTATTATCTTTTGGCTTACCATAGTAGGTGCCAATTATCCTTCGCAAGCTTTGTTTGCTATGTTTGCTTGGTTACAAGAAAAGCTGTTTTTAACTGCTGATTTTCTGCATTGCCCAGAGTGGCTTTCTTCTATGCTAATTTCAGGTGTTTATCAGACTTTGACTTGGATTGTATCTGTGATGCTCCCTCCTATGGCTATTTTCTTTCCTCTTTTTACGATTTTAGAGGATTTGGGCTATCTTCCTCGAATTGCTTTTAATATGGATGGTTTCTTTAAAAAATGCTGTTGTACACGGTAAACAGATGATTACCATGTGCATGGGATTTGGTTGTAATGCAGCAGGTTGTGTTGGATGTCGAATCATTGATTCTCCTAGAGAAAGACTCATTGCTATTTTGACAAATAATTTTGTACCTTGTAATCGGAAGATTTCCTTTTCTCATTGCCATTGCTACCATCTTTATAGCTGGCAGTATGCAAGGATTTGGTGCTTCCATTATTTCCACCATTGCCGTTATTTTTGTCATTTTGTTAGGCATTTTCTTTACCTTAATCATTTCGAAGCTATTATCAAAAACTATCTTAAAAGGAATGCCATCCTCTTTTGTATTAGAATTACCACCTTATCGAAAACCTCAATTTGGAAAAATTTTAATACGCTCTATTTTTGATAGAACTTTATTTGTATTAGGGAGAGCCATTAGTGTTGCAGCACCTGCTGGACTAATCATTTGGTTGTTTGCTAATATCGGAATTAATGGCGAAAATTTATTGAATATAATTGCTAATTTTTTAAATCCATTTGCTCAACTAATGGGCTTAGATGGTTACATTTTAACTGCTTTTATTCTTGGTATTCCAGCCAATGAAATTGTCTTGCCAATTATTTTGATGTGCTACTTGGGTGGCAACTCTTTAGTGAATTTAGAAGATACTTTTTCCATTGGTCAAATTCTAATTTCTCATGGTTGGACAATTTTGACTGCTATTAATGTGATGCTATTTACGGTTTTACATTACCCTTGTGCTACCACTCTTTTGACCATAAAAAAAGAAACTGGTAGTTGGAAATGGACGGCTCTTAGCTTCTTACTTCCTACTATTTGTGGCATTGTTGTCTGTATGTTGACCAATTTAGTTTATCATATTGTTATATTTTGACTTTTAATATTTTCATGGAATAATGGAATTGTAATCCATTGTATATAATTAGAAATATGCACAAACAGCAGTCTAAAAATGACTGCTGTTTGCTTACTTAAAACTCATTGCTTTTAAGTATAGGAGTTGATAAAATTTCCTCCTTTTACATTTTTTGTATATATTATATTACGATTAACACTTTATGTCAGTTCTTCTATTTGCTAACTAATATTATTATGATTTTTTATAATCTTTCGAAATTGACATCTTATGTTAATTTTGTTATAATACAAGCATACTTTTTTAAAAATTGGTTCATAATACATGCTTATAAAATTACGAACCAAAGAATGATGAAAGGAGTGTTGAAAGTATGCCTCATGTAAACAAGCAAATGATTTCTTTCTTTTTAACTACACGTTGCAATCTTAGATGTATCTATTGCTACAACAGTCAAAAGAGAGTATTTTTTCCAATTCAAGATTTGGACTTGAATTTTGCTGAAGCAGGTGTTGATTATTTCTTCGGCAACTTTCAAAGTCGCCATATTCGGTTCTATGGTCCAGGTGAACCTACCCAAGCATTTTCTTTAATGAAACAAATCAAGGATTATGCTTATTCAAAAGTAGGTGAGAACCTTAGTGTAGAACTTCAAACAAATGGTGCATTTTCTCCATCTATTCAAAACTGGATAGCAGAAAATGTCAATATTGTTTGGATATCCTCTGATGGACCGCCTGACATCCACGATTACAACAGACCTTTTCCATGCCAAAAACCGTCTTCACCAATTATTGAAGAAAATGTTAAATATCTAACATCTCATCTTAAAAAAACTGGAACCGTTGGAATTCGTGTAACTATCACTGACGACAATATGCGTCGTCAAATCGAAATGATTAATTATTTTTCCTCTTTAGGAGTGAAACACATATGGGCTGACCCATTATTTCAAGAAGTACGAAGCAAGCCTGTCTGTATGACACCTAAAAGGCAAGAAAGTTTTCATTTTGACATGGACACTTTTGTTGATACCTATGTAGAAGCATATCAATATGCTAAAAGCATAGGGATATTCTATGGCACCAATCTTATCTATAATTTTGATGGGTACTCAGAATACAATTGCCGTGCTTGTACGCCTGTTCCACACCTTACAACAGATGGTTATGTATCTGCATGTGATATGGTAACCTTTGGTGGAGAAGCCAATCACATGAAGCCATTAGTATATGGCAAATGGAATGCAGAAAAGAAAATAATTCAGTTTTATGAAGATAGAATTGAAAATCTGCGCTCACGCAAGGTATCTAATATGCCTGCATGTGTAAATTGTGAGGTGTCAGAAAAATGCGGTGGCTACTGCTTGGGAGAAACACTTAATGAAACTGGTAACCTTTTTGGCTGCAATCCCAGAGTATGCCATGCAGTAAAAAGGCTTTACCATGAGATAGGTTCCATTAACTATGACTATTTTCACCCTTGATTCATAAATAGCTGCTCTTCGCCTGAAGAGCAGCTATTTCCTTTTTATTTACTTTGGTTGTTATTATGAGATAGTCGCCATCCATGCACTAATACTCTTGTTTTCTCTATATTCTCCATCATTTTTTCATATTGTCTTATCACTCACATCATTCATTTCTTCTTCTGAAACTTGTATCTCTAATATATTTAATAATCCACATGATATAGCTGGTAAAAAAAGCTCCTTTAATCTATCAATAGAATAAAAACTAAATTTATTATCTTTATCTGGAATTTTTGTAATAATCAAAGTAAGATTAGAATTAGAATTTTTAATTTTTCTATAATGATATAATTTATTTAACATAACATAAAGCCTATCAAAAAACATAGGCGATAAAGTCGAATAAATTATTTTAATAAATCTTTCGACTTCATTATTTTTATAAAATGCATCAAATATGACTGGTTTCGTAGAAATTGGATCAATATCATTAAATTTATCACTTACTTTTACTTCCCTAAGTATGGATGCATAGTTAATTTCTCCGAAACATTTCTTTATTGCCAAAGCCTCTAATTTCTTCCTATTAATAATAGTTCTTTGTTCCCTCATGTCATTTTTATCTATCTTATTTTTAGTATCATCCTCCTCAGTCTTATTATCATTAATTTCTTTCTCAGTTGCTTTCTCTACAGATATACTTTTTTTTAATTCCTCCAATGAAACTCCATTAATATTCGTATTGGAACTATGTTGTGATTGAATACTAAAATGAATGAATTGATTAATGAGTTCATTCTTTTCATTTTCTAACTTCTCATTTTTTGCTTTATATTCTGAAATGTTTTTTGATAAAGTTAATACTTTTCCTAATTGAAAATTATCAAAACTATTACTAAGTAAAACAATAACAATCAATGCTATCAGCATTATAATCGGTACTGTTATTTCAAACCTATATGCTGAATACATAAATGAAATAAAAATTAATGGTATAATAATAACTAATAAAATTATAATTTCGAATATTGGTTTTCTTTTTCCTTCTTTTGATTTCATTGTTCATCTCTCCATTCGCAGTTTATTATATTATATTTTGATATTTTTTTCTATATTTTTGTGTAATCTTTTTAAATTAGTGGTATACTTTTTATGATATTAATAAAAACGGAGATGATTATTTTGTCAAACAATACAACCAAAGACGAAGTAAATGTTATTAAATTATATGGTCAAGAAGCCACATTGCCCAAAGAAGATTTTATGAAAAAATACAAGGTAAAAGAAGAAGGACTTTCTTCAAGTGAAGCAGAAGAAAGACTTCGTAATTTGGGATTGAATGAAATTAAACAAGCCAAACCTAAAAAATGGTATCACTATTTTTTAGAAAGCTTGTTTACCCCTTTTAATTGTATTTTACTTGGGATCGTAGCTATTTTAATTTATACCGATATTTTTTTACCTCCTACGCCAAGTTATGCCAATATTATTGTAATTGCTATTTTAGTCACAGCAAGCACTTTATTAGACTTTTTCGAAGAATATCGTTCTAATAAAGCGGCAGAAGAATTAAAACAAATGGTAGCAACCACAACCACTGTACTTCGTAATGGTGAAAAAATTGAAATTCCCATTCGTGAAGTTACTTTAGGAGATGTCATATTTCTTTCTGCTGGTAGTATGATTCCAGCTGACTTAAGAGTAATTGAGGCAAAAGATTTATATGTTGGACAATCTTCTTTAACTGGTGAATCCGATAGTGTTAAAAAGCTTGTGGAAACCGAAACACCCCTAGAAAATTTAGATAGTATTGCTGATTTAGACACCATTTGCTTCATGGGAACTAATGTTATTTCAGGAAGTGCCAAAGGAATCGTCATCAAAACAGCTGACTCTACTTACTTTGGTAAAGTAGCTCACACCCTAACTCTTGGAAAACCTAAAACTGCTTTCCAAAAAGGAATTGAAAGCATTAGTAGATTGTTAATTCGTTTCATGTTAATCATGATTCCTATCGTCTTTTTACTAAATGCTTGGAAACATGATATTATTACTGCTTTTACCTTTGCTGTGGCAATCGCTATTGGGATTACCCCCCTTCTATTACCTGTTATTTTATCCTCTAGCTTGTCCAAAGGTGCTATCCGAATGTCTAAGAAAAAGACAATTGTGAAAAAGCTAGATTCCATTCAGAATTTTGGTGCTATGAATATCTTATGTACCGATAAAACAGGAACCTTAACAGAGGATAAAATTGTATTAGAAAAATATCTAGATGTTCAAGGAGAAGAAGATACTAGAGTTCTAAAACATGCCTTTTTAAATTCCTACTTTCAAACTGGATTAAAAGGAAACATTGATGAAGCTGTTATCCAAAGAGCTTTTGAAAATGACATGAAAGAGATTTCAGAAAAATATAAAAAAATAGATGAAATTCCTTTTGATTTTTCTCGTAGGCGTTTATCTGTTGTGGTAAGTGATGGCACGAAAAAGCAATTAATCACCAAAGGTGCTGTAGAAGAAATTCTAAGCATTTGTACCATGATTGATTATAAAGGAGAAGTTTCTCCTATTACGAAAGAAATTAAAGAAAATATTAGACAAATTAGTAAGAAATTAAATGAAGATGGACTAAGAGTCGTAGCTGTATGTCAGAAAAATGATATTACTACTATTGAAAACTTTTCAGTGGCTGACGAAAAAAATATGATATTATTAGGATTTATTGGATTCTTAGACCCTCCAAAGGAAAGTGCCAAAGAATCCATCGAAAAATTAAATCGTGCTGGCATTCGTGTCATGGTTTTAACAGGAGATAATGCAGAAGTCACAAGATGTATTTGTAATAAAGTTGGTATCAATTCTAGAAATATCGTATTGGGAAGTAAACTGGATAAATTAACCGATATTGCTGTTTTACGATTATTAAAGAAAACTAATATATTCGCCAAACTTTCTCCGATTCAAAAAGCTAGAATTGTAAGGCTTCTAAGAGAAGCTGGAAATGTTGTAGGATATATGGGAGATGGCATTAATGATAGCCCTTCCCTTACCAATTCCGATGTTGGAATTTCTGTTGATACCGCAGTTGATATTGCCAAAGAAGCTGCCGATATTATCTTATTAGAAAAAGACTTAAATGTATTATTAGATGGTGTCACAGAAGGAAGACGTACCTATGTGAATCTTATGAAATATATTAAATTAGCAACCAGCTTCAACTTTGGAGAAGTCGTTTCTGTCATCATTGCTAGTGCTTTATTGCCATTTTTACCAGAAACACCAATTCAATTATTAGTAGAAGGATTATTATATGATTTTGGACAATTGACTTTACCTTTTGACCATGTTGACAAGGAAGCTTTACAAAAACCAAAAACATTCTCCATCAAAAGTTTAAAAGATTTTATGTTTTTTATGGGACCACTTAGTTCAGCCTTTGATATGCTTGTATTTGCCTCTCTTTGGTTTATTTTCCGAGTGAGAGATGTCGCTACTTTCCAAACCATTTGGTTTAGTTATAGTATCACCTCCAATTTAGTTGGCATGCATATCATTCGTACCGCTAAATTGCCATTTGTACAAAGTAATGCCCATAAAGCTGTTTATATTTCCTCTATTTCTTTAATTATTATTGGAATTTTGGTTCCTTTTACTGGATTAGGAAATTTACTTGGATTTATACCAATTGCTGCAAAATATATTTTCTTAATTTTTGCCATTACGCTTCTTTACTGCTTTGTAGCTATTTTTGCTAAAAAGATTTATATCAAAAAATATGGTGAATGGATATAGAACATGGGGGCATACATTATGTCCTCTATTTTCTTTTAAAATTTTATTCTCTTTATTTTCGTAGTAGTTATCATATATAATTTTATATTTATGTATCCATGTTGACAATATATACTTTTCATGTTTTAATAAAATAAATAACATTTTATAGGAGAATTTACATGATAAAGAAATATTTTGAAGACTGGAATAAATTTGAAATATTATTTTTAATATTTGGTTTGCTTTCTTCCCTAATATCCACTATCATTTTTAAAGGTACAATTATTGATTCTTTATATACCTCACTTTATCTAATTACCGCATTATTGACGTCAAAAGGAAAAGTAGAATGTTATTTTGTAGGTTTTGTTAGTGTATTTTTCTATGGAATTATATCCTATCATCAAGGGTATTACGGAGAATTAATGATTACTATATTTTTAACATTTCCTATCATGATATTAGGTATCATATCTTGGTTAAAGCATCAAGATAAAGATGAAGATACAGTTATTATAAGTTCATTATCAAAAAAAGAAATCATTATTACATTACTTTCTCAATTAATATTGTTTTGGTTATATTATTTTATATTAAAAGCATTTAATACTAAATTATTAGTATTAAGTTCAATCTCTGTTGTAACAAGTGTTTTGGCTAGTTATTTTGAAGCAAGAAGAAGCGAATTGTCATTACTTTGTTATGTAGCAAATGATTTAGTTATAATAACATTATGGCTAATTCCAATTATTAATGGTCAAACAGATTTAATATCTGTTTTAGTTGGACCTATATTATTATTAATTAATGATATTTATGGAAGTTATAATTGGAGAAGACTGAAGAAAAAACAAAATGAGAAAGGAATTAATGAATCATAGGGACATTATCTATGTCCCCATGTTCACATTTTCTTTTCCCAAAATATCTTCAAATACCTCTTGAATCTGCTCTGTCCAATAAATTTGTCCACATGATTTCAACTCTCCCTGTATCCTAATTTGCACATTCATATTATTTCTATCCCCATTAAAATATCGCAAAGCCCCTCTTAATTTTTCCTTTTGTTCATCATTAGCAGTTGTAATATCAAGGGTAAAAATCTTCTGTTTTTGATTGCCAAAATCTTTTAATTCATTAGCAATAATAGAAGTCTTATCATCTTCTCGAATGCTCAAACGACCATCGACCACAACAATATTTTCTTCTACTAAACTCTTACCTGCTGTTAAGTAAGCATTCTCAAACACAATAATTTCAGCTGTACCATATAAATCTTCTATGGTAACAAAAGCCATAATTTTATTATTTTTCGTATATTTCTTTTTAATCGAAGTAATAATTCCTATATATTTTATTTTTTGCCCATCCACAAATTTTGGTTTCTCGTTTCTTACTCTTTCTTCCATTAACATTTGTGAGCTCATCTGCTCATCTAACTCTCGTAATTGCATGGTATTAATGGTTGCTTGTGCTTCAATTTGACTTCTCAATTTTTCCAATGGGTGGCCAGAAATATAAATTCCCAGCATTTCTTTTTCAATCGATAACAGCTCTTTATTTGACATTTCTTCTTGTTCATAAAACTTATATTTAACCTCATTCATTTGTTCTTTTTCTTGTTCAGAGCCTAAATCAAACATGGAAACTTGTCCCGCTAAGCCTCTTTTCTTACTACTTTGAATCGCATCGATAATTCCTTCAAAAGAAGCTAATAAAGTACTTCTTGTCTGTTCAAACTCATCAAATGCACCTGCTTTTATTAAACTTTCGATACATTTTTTATTAACCGCTTCCTCTGCTATTCTCTCACAAAAATCGGTAAAACTCTTATAAGGTCCATTTTCTCTTCTTTCTTTCACAATACTATTAACTGGCACAGTTCCCACATTTTTAATACTTCCTAATCCAAAACGAACCTTAGCTTTTGACTGTGATGGCAACTCTGTAGTTAATTGTTTTTTGCTTGATGGGGACTTTGGGTCTGACTCGCCATTTTTATCTTCATGAACTTCATTGTATTCAGTGGTAAATTTGGCATCACTTTTATTGATTTCTGGTTTCAATATTTCGATGCCAAGTACTTTACATTCGTCAATATATTGCGGTATTTTGTCTAAATTTCCTAAAAAGCTATTTAAGGTGGCTGCCATGAACTCTGCTGGGTAATAGGCTTTTAAGTAAGCAGTTCGATAAGCAATGACAGCATAACAAGCTGCATGTGATTTATTGAAGGCATATTTCGCAAACTCAGCCATTTCATCAAATATTTTATTAGCAGATGCTTCGTCAATTCCATTTCTAACACATCCTGGCACAACTACATTGCCTTCGTCGTCTACTTGTCCATGGATAAAAACTTCTCTTTCTTTTGCCATGACATCTAGCTTTTTCTTTCCCATTGCTCTTCTTACTAAGTCAGCTCTTCCTAGTGAATAGCCAGCTAAATCACGTACTATCTGCATAACTTGTTCTTGATATACCATACAACCATAAGTTACATTTAAGATTGGTTCTAATCGTGGATGGGTATATTCATTGTGTCCCGGATTTAGTTTTCCTTTTACATATCTTGGAATTTGGTCCATTGGCCCTGGTCTGTATAGAGATACCCCTGCTATCAAGTCTTCTAAACAATCTGGCTTTAGTTCCTTCATGAAATTTGTCATACCTTGTGACTCAAATTGGAATATGCCACAGGATTTTCCCTCTTGCCATAGTTTATAGACTTTTGGGTCTGCCATTTCTTGGTCAAATTCGACATCAATTCCCCTATTTTCTTTCACTAAATCAATGGTATCTTGAATAACAGTCAAGGTTCTTAACCCTAAAAAGTCCATTTTTAATAAGCCCAATTCCTCTAAAGTTGTCATGATGTATTGGGTTGAAATTTGGTCATCTCGAACATACAATGGCACATAAGTATCAACTGGCTCTTTGGTGATAACCACTCCACAAGCGTGTGTGGATGCCTGTCTTGGCATTCCTTCTAACGCCATCGCAATATCTAATACTTTTTTTACGGTTTCATCTGTTTCATATCGTTCTTTTAGTTCTTTATTTTGTTCTAAGGCTTTTTGAATGGTAATATGCAATTCATTTGGTATCATTTTTGCCAAACCATCTGCTTCTGAATAGGGCACATCTAGTACTCTTGCTACATCTCGGATAACCATTTTAGCTGCCATAGTTCCAAATGTGATAATCTGAGATACATGGTCATGTCCATATTTTTCAGATACGTAGTCAATCACATCTTGTCTACGTTCATAACAAAAGTCAACATCAAAGTCAGGCATACTAATTCTTTCTGGATTTAAAAATCTTTCAAAAAGGAGACCATATTTCATAGGGTCAATATCTGTGATTTCAATGGCATAGGCAATAATGGAACCTGCTCCTGAACCTCTTCCTGGTCCTACTGGTATCCCATGTGTTTTGGCATAATGAATAAAATCCCATACAATTAAGAAATAGTCAACATATCCCATTTTTTGAATGACACCTAATTCATATTCCATTCTATCTAATATTTCTTGAGAAGGATTTTCCCCATATCTATTTTTAATTCCGTCATCACATAATTTTTTAAAATAATCATAATGAGTTGGAAATTCCTCTGGTACATCGTAATTCGGCAAAATGGTATGACCAAATTCAAATTCTACATTACATTTTTCTGCAATTTTTACGGTGTTCTCAATCGCATCTGGAAAGGCTTTGAAATACTCTATCATTTCTTCTGGTGACTTGACATATAATTCATCTGTTTCAAAACGCATTCTGTCCATATCACTCATTCTTTTACCAGTTTGAATACAAAGTAAAACCTCGTGATTATAGGCATCTTCTCTTTTTAGATAATGAGCATCATTGGTGGCTACTAGTGGAATCTCTAATTTTCTAGCTAAAGCAATTAATTTTTGGTTAGCCAAAACTTGTTCTTTTATTCCATTATTTTGAATTTCGATATAATAATCTTCTCCAAATACTTTTTTATGCCAAAGTGCAATTTCTTCTGCCTTTTCGTTGTTCCCATTTAATAAGGCTTGATTGACAGAGCCTGCTAAACAAGCACTTAAGCATATTAATCCTTCGTGGTACTTTTCTAATACCTCTAAGTCGATACGAGGTTTATAATAATAACCATCCACAAATCCAATGGAAACTAGTTTGCTTAAATTTTGATATCCTTGCTGATTTTTTGCCAATAGAATTAAATGATTGTATCGATTATCGATGTTTGGCTCTTTATCAAAACGGCTTCTTGGTGCTACATAGACTTCACATCCAATGATTGGCTTGATTCCTTCTTTTTTACAAGCTTTATAAAAATCAATGGCTCCATACATCGCTCCATGGTCAGTAATGGCTATAGCATCCATTCCTAATTCTTTTGCTCTTACTGGTAAGTCTTTGATTCGATTGGCTCCATCTAGTAAACTGAATTCACTGTGGATATGTAAATGCACAAATTTTGACATGATTTTCTCCTCTCTTTTATCGATTATATCACGTTTCTAATTAAATATCTATTATTTTTGGATATTTATAATTTGACAAATACAAGATTCTGTGTATAATAAAAACAGAAAATGAGAAAAATCTATTTTTTAGTTATTTCTTGATACCTTTTCATCAATTCCGCAACACAATCTGATTCTGTCATTTTTCTCCAATCAAATCCATATGCCTCCATGACTGCTTTGTCATTTTCTTGATGTGCTTTTCTTAATTCAGGTGGCATAGTTAGTTCGTCATATAAATCAGCCAATGAACTACTAGAATATTTGTCTCTAGCCTCTAAAATTTTTTGTGCCGTGTTTTCAATTTTAACTCTGTTTTCTGGTATTGCATTTGGCCAAGCAAATGTATTATATACTAAAATACCTGAATAGCGATAATCACTTTTTAATCTACCAGCAACTGTTCTCATCCAAGCCATATGCACATTAGAAACTAATACACCAAAATGATATATTTCTGCATTGGGAACAATAGAACAAGCATCACTTGTTATGGTATCTGGTTTCATAAATCCAATTGGTATATACCTTCTATTTTCAGATGAAACACGTGGTATTAATAAATAATTTGTGTTAGGATGTCTAATTTCAGCAAATAGCATTGGCATATTGGCTAATTTTCTTGTTGCCTCTCTCGTACTATTTTCTCTAAACTTTTTTACTTCACTGATTCGATATAACAATTCTTTACTATTTTTTATATCTGTTGGATTAGCATTTACTAACCATAAACAATATCTTTTTTTATGATTGATAAATTCCTCACTTCCCATATATTGATAGATATATTTACTCAAATTAGGTTCTTTTTTCAATAGATTATTTTTTTCATCTTCTGTTAAATTCAAAAATCCTCCATCTCTTGGGAGATTTCCTAATAGCATAGGTGGTACATTGCTAATTGGTTTGGCTTGACTTTCAATAAATATCGTTTCTCCTGGTGTTAAATAAGGGGTAATATTTTTTGTTTTTTGCCATTTCCCATGATTGTAAATTATTTTTTCATCTCTATTTTTTTCAGAACTAAATCCTATAATAATACAATGTACAGCTGCTTTTTCATTTGACTCACTATTCCACTTAAAAGTTCTATAAGCAAAATTGATTTGTATTTTAAATTGTTCATATAATGGTTTCCATACGCCCAATACTTGTTCTCCTTGCGATATTGAATTAGTAGATACAAAAGCTGTTTTTATGGTTGTATGATACATCATTTCACTTGCTTTATAATACCAACCAGCTACATAGTCAATTTTCTTAGCTAATTTATATGGTTTCTTATGTTCATCTAAATATACGGATAGCATATCTTCTTTCTGGTCTTTACTTTGTAATGAATATCCTACAAATGGTGGATTTCCCATTATATAATTTAATTCTTCTTTTGGTACAACCTCATTCCAATCCATTCTTAAAGCATTTCCTTCTGTTATATTTGTATAAGATTTTAAAGGTAAAAAATCTAAATTCAAATGTAATAGCTCTTCTGTTTTTTTCATCATTTGACTTTCAGCAATCCATAAAGCAGTTTTCGCAACGGTTACCGCAAAATCGTTAATTTCTATTCCATAAAATTGTTCAATTGATACTTTAATCGGATTGAAATTACTATCTCCCAGTTGTATTTGTCCGTCTATTTAACTTTTCAAGTGCCTTATTTTCTAGTTTTCTCAATGATAAATAAGTTTCTGTTAAAAAGTTTCCAGACCACAAGCTGGGTCTAAAAATTTTAGTTTTGCTATTTTCTCTTGAAAAGCCAAAACATTATCTTTTATTGATTTTTGTGTTGTTAAATTTAATATTTTATTTTCTAATTCTTCTTGCAATTCCTTTAAAAATAATGGGTCTATTACTTTGTGGATATTCTCAATTGATGTATAGTGCATTCCTCCTGTACGCCTTGTTTCAGGGTTTAATGTACTTTCAAATACAGCCCCAAAAATAGTAGGTGAAATGTCGCTCCAGTCAAAATCTTCACTTGCTTTGGTTAATAATAATTCTTTTACATTTTCATTTAAGTTGGGAATTTCTATCTCTTCTTCTGCAAATAATCCTCCATTCACATAGGGAAATGCTTGTAATTCTTCATCTAAATAGGGATTTCTTTTTTCTAATTTTGTATCCAGTACCTGAAATAATTTTATAATGGCTTCTCTTAAATCTCGTGGTTCAAAACGAGATAAATAATCATGAAACATATTATGCCTTCCGAACAAACCAGCATCTTCTGCATATAAACAAAATACTAGTCTCACACATAACATATTTAAGCTTTTTAGACTCTCTTCGTTTTCTGGATTTTTGTATAATGGTAAGATTTCATCATATATTTTACCAACTAATTCTCCTGCTTTAATCGATATTTCCATTTCTTTTTTTAGTATTTCGCTTTGATTGTCTACTAAGAATTGCAATCGATAATATTCTTTCTCCAAATCTTTCAATAATATTTCTTCTGGTTCTCCATTTGGATTTTCCATATTATAAATTAAAAAAGATTTAAAATTACAAGTAATAACCCATTTAGGATGCTTAGACACTGGTAATTCTGCTATATATTTTTTGGCTTGTTGAAATGAATTAAGAAGGGAACCATCTGATTGTCTAATTCCTTTTCTTAAATCTTTATCCATACTTTTTTGTTCTATTAAGATTTTAGTAGATGGAATATATGCATCGATAAATCCTGTACTTTTATCAATATGAACTTGGTCTTCAAATTCAATAAACTTTTCTGCTTCTGTTACGCCATATACTTCTCTTAATAGTTGAAGCCAGAAAGTTTGGCTTTGTCCTTTTTCATAGCCTTTGCCTTCCCAAAACTTTGCAAATTCTTTCGCCTTGACCATTTGCTTTTTCTCCGCCATATTGTCTCCTCCCTTTTCGACTTTTTTCGATTATATCATAAATAATTGACTAGGTAAATTACGAAATACATTAAATTATGACATACAAGAAATATCTTTCTTATTTTACACATAACTTAAATTATGATATACTGTCATATAGTTAGAAAGGATACAATGAGATGGATTTTATTTTTGAAAGAAAAATTAATTATTATGAAACAGACCGAATGGGTGTAGTACATCATTCTAATTACATTCGTTTTTTAGAAGAAGCAAGATGCGAGATGTTAGATTTCAATGATATGCCCTACTCTGCTTTTGAAGAACAAGGTGTTATGATTCCTGTCCTTGGTGTTAATTGTGATTATAAATCACATGTTACTTTTGATGATATCATTGAAATTAAACCTTTTGTAAAAGAATTTAATGGTGTTCGTTTAACAATGGAATATCAGGTAATAAATAAAAACACTAGTAATTTAGTGTTAGTTGGCCAGACAAAACATTGCTTTACAGACATGCAATTAAAGCCTATCCGTTTACAAAAACAAATTCCTGCTTTTTATGACAAATTTATGAAATTAAAAATATGACAACCACATTTTTTATTAAAAGGTCTCAAGAAGCTAATGTTGTACTGGTCTTCACGAATTGTTACATCATAAAAAATATAGAAACTTTCTAATTACCTCTAAATAGTTACAAAAAAAATCATAAATCTTCCAAAACTACTTTTATTTTTCGTATTTGTATGATACAATACAATAAATTTAAAGAAGATTGTCAAAAGATGAATGGAGGAAAAAATTATGGAGCTAAATAGATGTAGTAGATGTGGGAATTTTTATGTGGCAGAAGGAAATGTATGTCCAAAATGCAGCACAAAAGATGGTTTTGAATTTTCAACTTTTAAATCCTATGTACAAGAGAATGGTATTGAAAATTCTGTAAATACTATTTCTAATACTACTGGTATTTCTGTTAGAAATTTGAATCGTTTTATGAAATATCCAGAATTTCAAGATTATCAAAAGCAATTAGATAGTCTTCAAGAAATAGAAAATGTACTAAGTGAACTTGGGAATAATTAATTTGATTTATGTATAGAATGTTGATATATTAATATTCATTAATATATCAACATTTTAATAGTAATGCAAACATAATAGAAAGGTTTGATAAAAATGGTAAATGTTTTTCATACATTAGAAGAAAGAGGATATATTGAGCAAATGACTCATCCACAAGAAATCAAAGAACTTTTTGGAAAAGAATCCGTTCCGTTTTATATAGGAATAGATCCCACTGCTGATAGTTTACATGTTGGTCATTTTGTATCTTTGATGGTAGCAAGTCATATGCAAAAATCCGGTCATAAGCCAATCATTTTAGTTGGCGGTGGTACAGCAACCATTGGTGACCCTTCTGGAAAAACAGATATGAGAAAGATGCTTTCTCGTGAAGAACTTAATAATAATGTAGAATGTATCAAAAAACAAATTGAAAAATTTGTTAGTTTTGAAGGAAATAATGCTGCCATTATCGTAAATAATGCAGACTGGTTATTAGATTTAAAATTTATTGACTTTGTCCGTGAAATTGGAAGCTTATTTTCTGTTAATCGAATGCTTGCTGCTGAATGTTATAAACAGAGAATGGAAACAGGTTTAACCTTTTTTGAAATGAGTTATATGTTAATGCAATCTTATGATTTTCTATATTTATACAATAAATATGGATGTAAACTTCAAATGGGAGGAAACGATCAGTGGTCAAATATCATAGGTGGTGTTGAACTGATTCGAAAAATTGGAAAAGATGATTCCTTCGGTTTAACCTTTAAACTTTTAACCACAAAAGAAGGAAAAAAAATGGGAAAAACAGAAAAAGGAGCCCTTTGGTTAGATTCCAAAAAAACTTCTCCTTATGAATTTTATCAATATTGGAGAAATATCGAAGACGGAAGTGTTGAAAACGTCTTTAAAATGCTAACCTTCTTACCAATGGAAAAAATAAAAGAATTAACCTCTTATCAAGATGAGAAAATCAATGAATCCAAAAAAATCTTAGCATTTGAAATTACTAAACTAGTTCATGGAGAAGAAGAAGCCAAGAAAGCAGAAGAAGCTTCTAACGCTTTATTTAATGGGCAAGGTAGTTTAGAAAATATGCCTACTATAAAAATAGACAACACAAATATTTCCATCGTTGATGCTATCATAGTAACTAATATCGCTCCTTCTAAAGGGCAAGCAAGAACTCTCATCAACCAAGGTGGTATTTCTCTAAACGATGAAAAAATAACAGATATCAATTACACTCTTTCAGACAAAGATTTTACAAATAATTATGCTATCTTAAAAAAAGGAAAAAAAGTATTTTATAAATTAGAAAAATAAATCACTTTTGGGTCACTTTTGGGACAGGCACCGATTATCCCTTTTGGTTACTTTTG
>CAOKEO010000028.1 GCA_948467495.1 uncultured Clostridium sp. | reverse complement strand
GTCTGTTATAAGATTACAGACTGTTCGCAGCTGGGAGTTACCAATAAAAAATATAAAAACTTTCTAATTGGAATATATCACCTCTGAATAGTTACTTAACGATAAAAGTAACCTCAATTTTATTAAACTTTTACTTCTTCTTGATATATCCTTTTCTTTTTATCAGATACATTCAACCTTTTTTGTAATTCCATAATAGGCATTGGTAAAAGAGAAATTACAATAGTAATCATCCATTGTCCTTGATTAAGAGGAACTAATTGAAAAATTTCAGCCAATGCTGGTACTAATACAACTGCTGTTTGTACAATTGTACCTATTATAAAACTACCTATTAAAAATTTATTTTCTAAAATACCTATTTTGAAGATAGATTGTTCACTTTTTATATTAAAACTGTGGACAAGTTCCAATAGTCCCATACAAAGAAATGCCATCGTTCTTCCTACTTCTAGTCCAAAAAATTTATTTCCTAGACTAAAAGCAACTAGTGTCAACATACCTATCATGACCCCTTCTACTATAATTTTATTCCATAAGCCATCTGCAAAAATTCCTTTTTGACGACTCACAGGTTTTCGATTCATAATGTCTTTTTCTGGTGGCTCTAAACCAAGGCTAATTGCTGGCAAAGAATCGGTTACTAGATTAATCCATAATAATTGAATAGCAAGTAAAGGTGATTTTAATCCTAATACCAGTCCCATAAATATGGTAACAATTTCTCCTATATTGGTAGCAATTAAGAAATGAATAGCTTTTTTAATATTATCATAAATATTTCTTCCCTGTTTTACTGCTTCTACAATGGTTACAAAATTGTCATCTGCTAAAATCATATCTGCTGCATTTTTGGCAACATCTGTTCCATTTTTTCCCATAGCAATTCCAATGTCTGCATTTTTTAAAGCAGGACTATCGTTCACACCATCACCTGTCATGGCTACTACTGCCCCTGTACTTTGCCATGCTTTGATAATTCTTACCTTATGTTCTGGTGTTACTCTTGCAAATACAGAATAATCTGCTATATTTTTACTTAATTCTTTTTGTGGTATTTTATCTAATTCTTGCCCCGTAATGGCTTTATCTTTTGCACTTAAAATATTAAGTTCTTTTGCAATTGCTTTTGCTGTAGCTATATGATCGCCTGTTATCATAACTGTTTTAATTCCTGCCCTTTTACAAGTTTTTACCGCTTCTTTTACCCCTTCTCTTGGTGGGTCTATCATACCAATTAATCCTACAAAAATTAAATTGCTTTCAAGGGTATTGGTATCTATTTTTTGTGGCAAAGAATCTAAATCTTTATAACCTACTGCTATTACTCTTAAAGCCTTTTGTGCCATTTTTTCATTTTCCTTTTGTATCTGTGTCTTCTGTATGATAGTATTTTGCCCTAATTTCCCATTGATTTGCTTCTGACATCTTTCTAAAAGAACATCTGGTGCCCCTTTTGTAATAATTCTATATTTATTTCCTATCTTATGAATGGTAGTCATCATCTTTCGATTAGAATCAAATGGGATTTCATTAATTCTTGGCATAGTTTGATACAATTCGTTTTTATCCTTGCCATTATTAAAACCCTCTTTTACAATAGCTGCTTCTGTTGGTTCACCATTTATTTCTAATTTTCCTCCTTGGTATAAAAGACTACAATCGGTGCACATACAACTAAGTTCTCTTGTTAAATTAACATCCTGACTATGGATTTCTACTACTTTCATTTTATTTTGGGTCAAAGTTCCCGTTTTATCTGAACAAATAACAGAAGAACTTCCTAAGGTTTCCACTGCTGGCAATTTTCTAATGATACTGTTCTTTTTTGCCATTTTAGTCACACCAATGGACAGCATAATGGTTACAATAGCTGGTAACCCCTCAGGTATTGCTGCTACGGCTAATCCAACTGAAGTCATAAACATTTCAATTGGGTCAATTTTTTTAATTAATCCAATTCCAAAAATAATAAAGCAAATAACCAAACATACCATTCCTAATATTTTTCCTACTTGAGCTAATTTCCTCTGAATTGGCGTTTCTGGAGCTTCATCTTCTATTATCATATTAGCAATTTTACCAACTTTTGTGTTCATTCCTGTTTCAGTCACTACTGCTTTTCCATGCCCATTCACTACAATGCTTGCCATAAATGCCATATTATTTCTATCTCCTAATGGAATATCTAGTTTGCAAATTTTGTCGGCATCTTTTAGCACTGGTTCAGTCTCTCCTGTTAGACTTGATTCTTCTATTTTTAAATTAAAACTTTCTAGTATCCTACTATCGGCTGGCACATAGTTCCCTGCTTCTAATAGGATGATATCTCCAGGTACGATTTCATCTGCATGAATTTCTTTGGTCACACTATCTCTTATCACTTTTGCTTTCATAGGTGTCATTTCTTGTAAAGCTTCTATTGACTTTTCTGCTTTGGATTCTTGTATGACTCCCATAATGGCATTTAAAACGACAATGGCTATAATAATAATAGAATCTATGTAATCGCTTTCTCCTTGTACATTTGAGATAACAGCTGAAACAATAGACGCAATAATTAGAATTATAATCATAAAGTCATTAAATTGTTTGATAAATTTCATAAAAATGCTTTCTTTAGGCTTGTCTTCTAGTTTGTTTTTACCATATTCTTGTTGTCTTTTCTTGACCTCTTCTTCCCTTAATCCTTCTTTTCTGTTTGTTCCTAATTTTTTTAGAACTTCTTCTTTTCTTAACGTTTCCCACATAATCCTCTCTCCTTTGTGCTTGATTTTGTTACTTTTCAGTCTTAATGTAACTCAATTTATTAAATCTTATGTGGCTTGTACCAAATTTATGATAAAAAACGAAATAAAGAAATAATGATAACAAATTTCTTTTTTCGACATATGATACCTTAGGAGGTGTTTTTATGTTAATTAATTCGCTAATTTTAGCACTTTCTAGTAGCATCGATTCTCTTGGTATCGGAATTACATATGGAATTAAAAATACTAGAATTTCTTATATGGGAAAAGTTGTGTTATTGGTAATTTCGTTTTCAATTTCTATTCTATCTGTTTGGTTTGGCGATGTGATAAAAAACGTTTTCTCTGAATTTGCCACAAAATTAATTGGAAATATAATTCTAATTGCTATGGGAGGGTTTGTTTGCTTTCAAGCAATTCGTAAAAATGAAATAACTCATCAAAGACATAAAAAAGATGAGAAGATTTATAGCTTTTTTATTGACTTTTTAGGTATTACCATTAAAATTATCAAAAATCCTTCTTCTTCTGATTTAGATTCTTCTAATTCAATTGATAGCAAAGAGGCTTTTTTCTTAGGTATTGCTCTTTCTTTGGATTGCTTTTGTATTGGTGTTGGTGGTAGCATGATTGGAATAAGTCCTTTTCTTTTTCCCTTGTTTATCCCTATTTTTCAACTTGCATTTTTAAGTTTTGGGACTATACTGGGAAAAAAGCTTTGTCAGTTAAATCAGTTACCAGATAATACTTGGTCAATTATCTCTGGTCTTTTGCTTATCTTTATAGGATTTCTTCGATTCTTTTTTTGACTTTTTTATATTTTTATGTTATCATAAGAATATGTTTTATTGCTAGGTTGAGTAGCTCAAAGGGCAGAGCTTTGGATTCAGGTCCCAAGGTTATAGGTTCGACTCCTATCTCAACCGTTGCCAGATGTTTATTTATCTGGTAAATACAGGTAAAGGAGGACATTATGTTTGTTCATAATGAAGGACTTACTAGTCAGTCTGCTGCACAGCATCTCGATTGGTTAGCAAAAAAGTCTCCTAGGGAGGCTTCTGCCACGTACTTGCAGGCAAGAAGTGCTTACTTATCGTGGGATCCCAATCGTTTTTGGCACGTAATTGACAAAGTATCCTAATGCCTCGAAAAATGGCTTATAACATGCAAATGTTATAAGCCACTTTTCACTTTTTAGTAAGAGTAAAAACTGCAAATCCTGAAAATTTCAAACATACAGACTAATTATACCTAACCCAATTTCATAGACAATAACTTTGAAATACCATTTTCCTCCATTGTCACTCCATATACCGTATCTGCTGCCTCCATAGTACCTTTCCTGTGTGTAATTACTAAGAACTGTGTCTCTTTTGAAAATTTCTTTAAATATTCCGCAAATCGGTAGACATTCACATCATCCAATGCTGCCTCAATTTCATCCAATATACAAAATGGCGCTGGATTCATTTTTAAAATAGCAAATAGCAAACTAATTGCTGTAAATGCTTTTTCTCCTCCTGATAGTAACATCATATTTTGTAGTTTCTTTCCTGGTGGTTGTACATGAATATCAATACCACATTCTAGAATATTTTCTTCATCTTCTAATTTTAAAGAGGCATTTCCTCCACCAAACAATTCCTTAAACACTTCTTCAAAGTTTTTGTTGATAATAGCAAATTGTGTTTTAAATTGCTCCTTCATCGTAGTTGTCATTTCTGCAATAATTTTTCTTAACTTATTCATCGTGTCTTCTAAGTCTACTCTTTGTTCACACATAAAGTCATATCTTTCTTTTATTGCCTTATATTCTTCCATCGAATCTACATTAACACTTCCTAATTCTTTGATTTCTGTTCGTAAACGATTTACTTTTTTCTGGGTGAGAGCTACATTATCTGGTTTTTTATACTCACCTACATTATTAGGTGTTAATTCATATTCTTCCCACATCTTATTAATAATTGAATTAATATCATCTTCTAGTTTTGTCTTTTTGACATCGATTTTTACAATTTGTGCTTTTAAGTCCTCTATGATATTAAATTTATTAGTAATTTCTTCTTCTTGTTTCGATAGTTTTTCATTTTTATCGGTTCTTTCTTGCTTTAGTTCTTCAATTTTAGCTCCACTATTTTGAACGTCTTTTTTAATGTTAGCAATTTTATCTTTAATTTCTACAATGGATTTTTCTAATTCAAAATTATCATGAATAATTTGCTCAATTTGTTGTTTTTTATTGGCAATACTTTTGTTAGCCGTTTCAATTTCTTGTTTAATTCTTTCCTGTATTTCTTCTATCGATGCTTCACTTTCATCAAAAGAAGAAACAGAAATTTTTAAATTCGTAATATCAAAATTCAAATCATCTACATATTTTTGATTATCCTTATTTAGTTCCGCAAATTCGGAAATAATCTTTGTTAGTTTTTCCGTTTCTTCTGTTAATTCTTGGATTTGCTGATTGATATTTTCTTTGTTTTTAGTTGCTTCTTGTTTTTGCTTTTCTAAATTTTCCTGCTCCTCTTTCAACTTGTTCAAACGAGTTTCAATTCTAGCAATATTCTCATCTATGGCTATTACTTTTTGCTTTTCTGTCGCATATGTAATGTCAATTTCTTGCAATTGCTTTTCTAAACTAGTAGCATTTTCTAAAGTTTCTTGAATGGAAGCTTCGTATTCCTTTTTTTCTCCTTCTAATTGTTCAATTTTAGTTTTCAACTTTTTAATGTCTTTTTCTAGTTTCTCGATTTCTTTTCCTCTCCCCAAAATATTGACTGTTTTTTTCGCTACCGAACCTCCTGTAATACTACCAGAGGCATTGATAACATCTCCCTCTAAAGTAATAATACGGAAGGAGTAACCATTTTGTTTTGCCACTTGGATGGCTGTGTCCATGTTATCTACAATAACCGTTCTCCCTAACAAACTAATTACGATTTGTTCATATTTTTTGTGGAATTTGATTAGGTCTGAAGCAATACCAATCAAGCCTTTTTCATTTCCTTTGATTTTGTCTAACTTTTTCCCTCTAACTGATGCAATTGGTAAAAAAGAGGCTCTTCCCAAATGATTTTTTCTTAGATGCTCTACTAATTTTTTAGCATCGGTTTCTGTCTCTGTTACAATATTTTGTAAGCTTGCTCCTAGACACATTTCAATGGCTGTTTGGTATTCTTCTGGCACTTCAATAACATTGGCTAATACCCCATGCATTCCTTTTCCTAAGTCTTTTATGGTTTCACAGTCTTTTAAAAGGGATTTTACACTTTTGATGTATCCTTCTTTTTCTTTTTCGGTTTCGATTAAGAATTTTAATTTTGATTCCTTAATTCTCATTTCACTTTGATAAGCATGAATACTATTTTGATAGTTCTCTATTTTTTTGTCTGCTTCTTCTTTCATTGCCTGGATTTCTTCCATCGATTTTACGACTTTATTTCTCTTACTATCAATCTCGTAAAATTCTTTCGCGATTTCATCTTTTTTCAGTCTTGTACTATCTAATTCTGATATGTAATTGGTGATTTCTGTTTTGATTTGATGTTGTCTTTTTTCGTAGTTTTCATAGTTAATGTCTTGTGTATGGCTATCTGCTTGTAATTTGTATTTTTGGTCTGTATTTTTTTCTACTTGTGTCTTGTATCCTTCTATTTCTAATTCTTTGCTGGATAATTTCTTCGTTATTTTTGCTAATTCTTCTTCTTTTTCTTGTAATTCTTTTTCAAACCTTTCTTTGTTTTTCTTTAAATTAACCTTTTTCTCTTCTCTTTGCTTCCTTTCTTCTTCTAATTCTTGTTGTTTTAATGTTGCTTCTTGTATTTCTTTTTCAAATCTTTCTTTGTTTTCTTGGTTATTATGAATTCTTGTATTAGCTACATTGATATCTGAATGTAACATTTCAATTTCTTTTTGGCTGGCAAATCCTAAGTTTGACATTTCTTCGATTTGATTGGTTATTTCTTCTACTTGTGTTTTTAATTCTTCTTTTAATTGTTTAATTCTTTCTAATTTTTCTTCCTCTTCTTTACATTGGGAAGTGAATATTTCTTCGTCTTTTATCATTTCTTCTAAACTGTCTTTATATTTTTCAATATTATGCAAAAATAGTCCTATTTCTATACTTTTTAATTCCTCTTTTAAGTTTAAATATTTTTTTGCTTTTTCTGCTTGTGCTTTTAATGGTTCGATATTGTTTTCAATTTCTGCTAAAATATCATTGATACGAAGCAGATTTAGTTTTGTTCTTTCTAATTTTTTTTCACTTTCTTCTTTTCTGGCTCTAAATTTTACGATTCCTGCTGCTTCTTCAAAAATGTGTCTTCTATCTTCTGATTTATTGCTTAATATTTCATCAATTTTGCCTTGTCCAATAATGGAATAACCGTCTTTTCCAATTCCTGTGTCCATAAATAATTCTAATACATCTTTTAACCTACAAGCTACTTTATTAATAAAATAGCCAGTTTCGCCACTTCGATATATTTTTCTCGTTACAGTTACTTCGGTATATTCAATTGGCAACGCTCCATCTGTATTATCAAATATTAAAGAAGCCTCCGCAAACCCTAGAGACTTTCTATTTTGTGTTCCTGCAAATATAATATCTAAGGATTTATTTCCTCTTAATGATTTCATACTTTGCTCTCCGCAAAATCCATCGTATGGAATCTGATATATTACTCTTTCCAGAACCATTTGGTCCAATGACTCCTGTTATACCTGGTCTGAATTCTAGTACAGTTTTGTCTGCAAATGACTTAAATCCTTGTAATTCTAGTCTTTTTAAATACATCTATTATCACCTTTTGTAAATTTATTCGTTGTTCAATTTTATCTTTTTTTGACTTATCTCGGTAAGACTGAACTAGAATAAGTTTATACTATTTTTGACTTTTTGTAAAGAAATTTGTCCGAATTACTTAAGCCTAGCATGTTTTCAGTCTAAAAGTTTATCTATTTTTTATGAAGTAACAATTCGGAGGGATTGACAAGTTACAGTCTGTTATGCAATTACAGACTGTTCGCATCTTAAGAGTTACCAATAAAAAATAGATAAACTTTTATTAACAACATTAGATTAAATAGAGATTTTTATCATACGAACTTAGCATTAGACACAATTTGAGCTATATTATAAATTAAACGTTGTTTAGCAGGAGTGCAATTGATTAAGGTTTCGTATAATTCTTTATCTAAATAATTGGGTGCTTTTGTAATACTTCCCCCAATTAAATACTCTACACTTGTTTCTAAAACTCTACTTATTTGTGCCAATCTTTTCAAATTAATTTGTGACGTTCCTCTTTCTACTCTACTAATATATACAGTTGTTACATCAATTTCTTCTGATAATCTTTCTTGTGACCATCCTTTTTTTCTTCTTTCCTCTTTTATCCTTTGTCCTATAATTTTATAATCAATATCCATATTATCACTTCCTTTTCATAGGTAAATATAACACTATGAGTTCCATTTGTCAATATATTTTTAGAATTTATATGTAAAATTTTATTATTGTATTCTCCTGTAAGATTGCCAATATGAGTGGACTTTTTTGGTAATTCTTAATTTTGATGAGATCTTAAAAAGGTTATTCTTTTAAAAATTGCCAAAAAGGTTCATCCCTCTTGGCAATCTTTTAATTCTTATTTAATTGCTTCTTCTGCATATTGATTATTTACAATTTTGTCATAAGGTGCTTTTTCTTTTAATTCTCCTGCCATTATCATAACTTCTTCTAATCTTTCAAAAACCTCTTGCCTTAGTATTGGCGTATCATTCCATGCATCAATATCTTTATAACTCTGAATAGCTGTTGCTAACATCTCTATATCAGTGTCTGGAAAGAAGCTTCTAATTACTTCTGCTATTTCTTTACTACTGTGTTCTTTCACCCATTGTTGTCCCTTATAAATGGCATTTGTAAATTTCTGAATGGTATCTTGATTCTGTTCTATATAACTTTTTTTAGCAAAGTATGCTGTATATGGAATTTCTCCTGCTGCCTCTCCCACAGATGCTACCATATATCCTTTTCCTTGCTTTTGTGTCATAGAAGCTGTTGGCTCAAATAGGTTTGATTGTACTTTAAGTATACAATTTATTTTGTATACTTAAGGTTTATTTTTATAAGTTTAAATGTTCCTTAAGTATACATTGTGCTTTCAAAGGCTTGTTACACCTTAGAAAATTTATATTTTATTTTTACTTTTGGTCCTTTGCTTATTGTTATCGATTCTATTAAATTTGTTATTACCTCTTTGCTTGGGTTTTCCATTTGCAAAAATTCATTAGCATATTTCCTTAAATCTTCGTAATCTATGGCTTTTGCATTTTCTTGTTTTCCTAACTGGATTTGTAACTCTTCTTGTTCTTTTACTAACTTTTCTTTTTCTTTATTTTTTGCTTCATAAATTTTTAAAAAATCATCTAATTTTAAAATGCCTTCTAGCTTATCATTATATATTGCACTAATTTGTATATCTAACTTTTCTATCTTTTTGCCTATTTTGTCTATTTCTTTTTGAATTTTATACTTTTCTGTGTTTATTTCTGCTTCTGCTGTTGCAAATGTTTCTTCTAGTTCTTTCGTATCAAAAATAATATTTTGACAATGCTTTCTTAAATCTTCCAAAACTATTTCTGTAATTTTTCTTGCTCTTATAGTTGGGTTATCACAATTTGTTTTGGTTTGATTTTTCTTTCCACATATAAAACTTATATTTACTACATCTTTTGTCCTACAGTCTGGCTTTATAGTCATATTGCTTCCACAATGTCCACATTTAACGATTCCGTTTGAATATATGGTCATATTTTCTATTCCTTACACATTGCCTTGATTTCATTATTTCTTGTACTTTTTCAAATTGCTCTTTACTTATAATTGGCTCGTGCATATTGGGTACTACTATCCACTCATCCTTTGGAACTCTTTTAGTTTTTCTTGTTTTATAATTAATTGTTGTTGTTGTATGTCCGAATTACATTTCCAATATAGGTTGAATTTTTTAATATTTTAGTAATTGTTGACTTTCCCCAGTAATCATTGCCCTTCATATATTTGGGTATTTGTGAATATTGTGCAGGGGTTTTTACACCTTCTTCGTGAAAAATTTTAACTATATCTATTGTTGATTTTCCGACTTTCATATAGGTCAAAAATTTTTTTAACCACTTTGCTTTCTGTTTCATCAATTATAAGTTTGTTCTTTTCTGTTGAACTCTTTTTATAACCGAAATGGTGGATGTGAGCCTTGGTATTCTCCTTTTTCTGCTTTTAATTTCTTGATTTTACGAACCTTTTTAGATGTATCTTTTGGGAAAAATGAATTAAAAACCGTCCTAAATTCTATTAATTCTAAAGTTTCTTCATCTTTACTATCAATATTATCATTGATAGCTATATACCTTATGCCTTTTTCCTTAAAAAAATTTTCTATATAATCACCAGTTGCAATATAATCACGACCAAGCCTAGATAAATCTTTGCTTACAAGACAATTTATTTTTCCTTTATTAATATCTTCTATAAGCCTTTGAAAATCAGGTCTATTGTAGTTTGAGCCTGTATATCCATCATCTATATAGTCTCCTATAATATAAAAATTATCTTGATTAGCATCTGCATTGGCTCTTTCTATAAATTCATATATGCTTTTTCTTTGATTTGAGATGCTTTGGCTTTCTTTGTCATCGCCATCATCTCTTGATAGTCTCATATATACAGCCGTTTTGTATGTTCCTGTCTTTTTCAATTTACACCTTCCCTTCTAAAGACAAGTAACTGTAACCTATTCATTATTACTTTTTCATTATATATCAATTTATATGTTTTCCATAGGTTTTATGTTACTTTCTTTTTGCGAAGATATAATGTTGTCCTTTTTGTAGTAATTTATATATTCTTGTTTTATGGCTTGTAGCAGAATTTGTTTCAAGTCCTGCTCTCCATATTCAACTGTAATATTATTTTCGTTTTCATTTGTATTGATTTTATTTTCTTCACTACTCATACTCAATAAATATGTAGTAGTAGCTTGTTGTATACAATTTTTTGTTTTATTCTGCATTAAAATCGCTCCTTTTTATTTAGAGCGAATTGATTTTTTGTAAACTATCAGGTGCAATTCTAAACTCTATTAATTTGTTTTTATCTATTCTTAATTTGCTCAAAAACTGCTCCATAAACGCATTTTTACAATAAAGATGACTAATTTATTATTGGAGCAGTTTTAAGCCTTAAAATTTAATATATTCCGTAAGATGTTATTGCTCCATGTCTTTCATATACTGCGTCCTCTAGTGAATGTATTGCCTCTGCCATTATTACTTTTACTGCATATTTATTATCTGCTGACATAGATATACTATGAATTACTGTAAATGCAATTTTTCTTAATTCTTCAACTGTTTTTAGGTCCTCTACCATTATAATTACCTCCAATTTTTTTTTTATTTATATTTTGCTTTGGCTACATGAGATAACAACCATGTAGCCAAAACGTTTTATCTAATCATTTATTAGATGTTTGTTTACAAATTCTTTGATTTCTTCAATATCCACTAGCTTTTGTATTGACTGGCTGTTAATTGCTTTTGAAATTAGTTCATCTTCTGTTGCTCCTTTTTCAAATTCGGCTGTTAATTCCTGTAATAAGTCTCTTAATGTGTCATCTATGTTATAAATTTCAACCTCTACATCTAGGTTGTCAAATGTTGCTAGTTCTTTACTTAATCTATATATAATATTGTAAAATATAATTTTATCCATGATTCTATATCTATTAAGTTGTGGATTTGTACTATTGTAAATTTTTGTATGAAGCATTATTTTAATAAAACTGTCAAGATTAATTTTATTGAAATGCTCTACTTGCCCATCGTATAGTCCATCAATTTCCTGAAGATTATTTAGACAGTAAAGAAATACTGGCAATAGTTGACCTTTTTTCCAATTAAGTCTGCATAATGTTGTTATTCCACTATAATTAATGATATGTAGCATATTTTCTACTCTCCAATAAGTTATTTCTCTCGAAGAACAGGCATTGTTTTCATCTTCCCACTCGCAAAACCCATTTTCTTGTGCTTTATTATTGCATTTATACTCTTTAGGTTTTGTAATATTGGCTTCTACTGCTGTCAATAATGCTTTTAAATATTCGTTAAAACTTTCTTGCTTTAATAGTTCATCTTCTCCTAAAAAATCTCTCTGTATTAGCATTTTAATTTTTTCTTTTTCTAATTGTTCCATTTTTTCCATGATATTACCTACTTTCTTGTGCCAATAGCACTAATTTACTATAAAATATAGAGGATATGGGAGCAATGCTCCCAACTGGTTATTCCTCAATTTCTTGTTCTTCTGTCTGTGGTTCTTCTGGAAGTTCTGCTGTGTTTATAACATCATCTTTTCTTAATCGTTGTATTCTTTCAAGTTCATTTTTTAGACTTGTTTCTATTGCATAGTAGAAGCTTGATTTTCCTAATTGCTTTATTTCACTACTATATGGATATGGGGTTGTTGTTTCTGCTCTACTTAATTGAATTACATTTCCCATTCTATAAGTTTTTGAACCATACATTTGTGGTTCCTGTTTTGCGTTTAACAGAACTTTGGTTATTCCACCTTTTGCTGAATATGTTAAATCACCATTAAATGTATAAAAATATCCTACTGTTGCAACAAAATCTCCTTCTTTTAGGTTTGGGTCTAAAAATACTCTTGTTTCTAAATTTTTATTAGCAAAAGCTAAAGTTACTTTTCTCATACCTTTGTCTAATATTTCTGGTGAAATGCTTTTTATATAAGAAATATGTTCTTCTACTGGATAATAATCATTACCACCTTTTGCTAATAATATGGCTATATTTCCTTTCTCGTGTTGTTCTTTTACAATTCCTCCAACTGTGCTTAAAATTAGACTTTGCATTTTTTTCCTTTCTTTTTCTTAAATTTTGTGCTATAATACAAATAGAAATTTTTAAGTGTGCGACTTAATATTAAATTTCTACTTATTGAATAGTAAAGTAGGCACAATTCTACTTTGCTATTTTTGTTACCACCTACCACCCTTATTTAATGATATTGAACATTTATAATCACACTTAACCTTTCTCTTAATCATCTATCATTTCATATACTGTTATGCCTTCATCTTTTGCTTCTTTTTCTAAAAGTGCAAAAGGATATTCTTTATCAAGTTTTTCATACATAATATCAGTTGCTCTTGTTATTACTGGTTTCATTATGTCATCTACCCAACATTCCTTGTCGACATATTCAACTCCTGCTTCTTCTAATTTATCTAGTTTTAATTGTATTACAGGGGCTAATTCCTCTCTTGCTTGAAGTACTGAAGAAAAAGCAATATTTTCTTTTAAATATTTTGGTAATCCTACCACCATATCTTCTATTCTTTGAAGTAATATTACCATCTGCACTTCATACATGCCTTTTTTATCTTCTTGTTTATCCATATTTTCCACCTCCTCGTTTTTAATTTCTTTTTTGTTTTCTGTTTTTCTTTTAGCCATTTTTCAATTCCTCCTTTCTTTTTCGGCTTTAAAGCCACATTTTAGCTCAACTGTGTTGTAAAAAAAAATAATTTCTTTCAGTCTTTTTTTATCCTTTTGTTCTACATTGTAGCTCTATTATACTAGGTTTCATTTTTCATGTCAAGAGTTTTTTTGAAATTTTTTTATTAAATTAATATTTGCATATAAAAAAAAGCACTGTTTCCAATGCTTTTCGTAAAATATTTTTTTTTATTTTTCTGCCAGTTCTGTTAAAATTTTTCTTATTTCCATAGTTTCCAAATTATGCTTTCTTATTCTTTCTACAATTTTTATTTGTTCTTCCATACTTGGAACCTCAATTTTTAAATCCATAACAGTTTTACATACAAGCCTATATCTTATACCTTCTTTTGAGTGTTCTCTAAAATATTCTCTAATAGGTGTTGTAGTTAAAATATAAAATAAATATTCTGGGTTGACTATTTTTACATTAGGTCTTACAACTATGACTTTTTGATGATATATATAATCTAATTTCTTATCGCTTTCCCACCTTATTAATCGAGGTTCAAAATCCACATTAGAAATTGGTAAAATAATATCTTCTTTTTGTACTGTACCCTGTTTATATTTTTGCTTTAAATTTATATATACTTTATTATCTTTTTCAACTGAATTAATATTAATTGTGTTAGATAAAGTAGGAACTTCATTATATGATAATAAATCTGTATATCCTAACACATACATTTCTGTTATTTCGCTCATATCTTTTGGCTTGTTTTTTTCATTAGGTGGAATCGTCATGCCTCTTGTTATTTCTGCTAATTCATACATTAACATTTTCATTATCCATACCCCCTTTGTAATCTTGAGATTATCTTCGCTCACTTGAACTATTTGTGGCTTTTTTGTTTATAATACACTTTTTAGACTTATTTGTCAATAGAATTTTTAAAATATATAACAGGTACTATGAGCTAGTGTACGACACATGCTTGTACCTGTTATATCTGCATGTCATCAATTTTCTTTATTTTTCTATTTCTTCAACAACCCATTGTGCAGCCCTAACACCATTTTTATTAAACAGCCTTTGCCATGCACCTTGACTTCTAGCCCATTTGAACCCATGCTTTTTTAAAATATTTCTAATCTCCTCGCTAGGTTTTTTGTCAAACAGTATCTGTAATCTGTTTATATCCTTATTTTGTATAACTTTTCCACCTGTAAATATTATATCTTGAAAATTCATCTCTTCCAGTTCTTTTAATTCTTTTATTCTTTCTTTGGCTCTCCTGATGTCTTGGTTTATGTATGGTAGTTCGTACCACTCGTGGTCTCTTGCTTTTACTATTTCTTTTTGTTGCTCTAGTATCTTTATTTTTTCTTCCAATTTTTCAATAGCTTTTGGGTCATCTGATGAAATAACACCCTCATTGTCTATATTGTTTAATTTATTCCTGTAATATTCTGCTTTTTCATTTTCTGCTACTGATTTTCTTATAGCATTATCCATTTTGTTTATATCGCTTCTATGTCTCCTTGCTGAATAATGGTCTGTAAGTATAGGTTGACCTAATGGTATCATACTTGATGTCTTTTCATAGGTTGAATAATGCTCCTTGCTTTTCTGTTCTGCTTTTGCCACCCTTTCCTGATAGATTTCTTTTTTCCTTTCTTTTCTTTCCTCATAATCTTGTCTACCTGACATTTTTATTACCTTCTTTCTTTATAATATTTTTTATAATATTTACTAAATTTCCTATCACTTACAATAATATTTTTTAATTTCCCAATACCTTTCAACCTACATCTTAACAGGTTGCTACTGTATTTCATTTCCTGATTAAGAAATTGTATAAGCCCTTCATCTTTTCTTTTTTGAAATAGCTTTTTATAAAATCTTATCTGCTTACTTGTAAGTGAACACCAGTCATCTCCAAAATGTCCTACTATTGCAAATGTGCCACATATTACATCATCTTCTATGACCCTATTAAATGGTAGATTATTAAGTTTCCCCTCTGCATTGTAAACTAGGTCTATTTTGCTTTTTAATGTAAAATAAGCTAATTCTCCAACTATTTCTATAAGTGCTTGTTCTATGTCCTGAACTGATTTTGTGTATGCTTCTTTGTTAGGTTCTACAATTAATATTTTACTTTTTGTTCTTTTTTCCAAACTTGCACCTCCTTTTTCAATAAATAAAAAATAGGTACTTGCATTATGAGAAACCTGATTTTATGCTTTTTTGGTTCTCACATCTGCTAATACCTATTTTGCTTTTTAAATTTTCCTGAATTTCCTTTTGCTCCTGTCCTGATGTTATATTTCCTCGTGGTTTGTTTTTAGCTTTTAAATACATTTTCTATCATCTCCTTTCCTTGTATAGCCTATTTATAATATAAGAAGGCTAATAGGAAAGTAAATGTACGATAGAAAAGTTATGTATTTTTTACCATTTGACATTGTTTTTTTTAAGCAATATAAAAACCTTAACTTTTAGATGAAAAATCAAGGCTTTATTTTTAATTCGTTTATTATTGATAGTATTTATATATTAACTTACTTTTTTAAGGCTTTCGTTCTTGCTTTCGTATTCTCTAACAAATGCATAAAATTTACTTTTCTTTAAATTAAGATTTGCCATTGTTACTTTTGCGGTTTGATGTCCTTGTCTCCATAAGTTATATTGTGTCTGAAAGTCTTTAGGTAGCTTTATTGTAGGTCTACCGAACTTTTTACCTTTTGCCTTTGCTATTTCTATTCCTTCTCTTTGGCGTTCTTTTATGTTTATGCGTTCTTGCTCTGCTATGTATGAAAGTATTTCTAATACTATATTTGCAATAAAACCACCCATTGTATCGTTATAATTTCTGGTATCGAGTATTGGCATATCCAAAACCACAATATCTGTTTTTAAATCAATAGTAAGTTCTTTCCATTCCTTTTGGATTTCTTTATAATTTCTTCCTAATCTATCAATAGACTTAATAACAAGTACATTATTTTGAGTGCGTTTTAATATTTTTTTAAGTAACTGATATTCTTCTCTTTCTGCAAATGTTGCTCCTGACTTTTTATCAATAAAGATATTTTCTTCTTCTATATTATATTGTCTCATTGCCTCAACCTGTCTATCCTCGTTTTGATTTTTTGTACTAATTCTACAATACCCATAAATGTTTTGTTTTTCCATATTATTTCTAATCTCCTTTTTTTTTATTTGTTATTGTAATTATAGGAGATAGTAGACATAATGTAAACGATTTTGTCCAAAAAAGTTGAAGATTTCTTGGATATGTCTGCAAAATAGGAATATAACTTTTATGCAAGTAACTTTTATTTCTTTTCTATTCCATTGTTAAGCTATAGTTTTATGGACTTAATTTTAAACTAATATAAAAGAAGGGGGAAGTATTATGCTACAAAGTAATAATAGACATTTTAGGAGGAAAATAAAAATAAGCAATGAACAATTAAAAAAGTTACTGCCTGATGATAATAAAAATCTTATTCCAGTAGTTAGAAATAATATTGTTACAATTCCAATAAAGAATTTTAGTAATATTGGCATTTCAACTGTAAGTATTCCCATTAAAGATTTCTACACTAATGCAAATTCTTTTTTAAGTATTCGTTTAAATAATATTGAAAATGTTAGCTTTTTACTTGATGATGATGAATTGGTATGTGAAATATATAAAAAGGAAAATGGAGATATATTTTTAGAATTAAGTTCGTTATATTATGATTTGTAATGTCAGGATAATATAAAAGGAAATAACTGCTACAATTAAGTAACAGTTATATTTTTATTGTAGCTTTTTAGCAACTACAACAAATCTTCCGTCCTCTTGTGAATATTCACAAGTAGATAATGTTAAAAGTTGGTCGCCATAAGTTGCTGTTTTTCCTGTATCATACAAACTAGCTTTTTTCGATTCGTTAATATAATTATTATATTCTTCTTCATTTTCTGCATTGATAAAATAATAATACCTAAAGACATCTTTTTCGCTTTTATAATATACTCTTGATTTGAATACTGCTATAATCTCGTATGTCTTATCTTCTGCTAATGTTGTAAATCTAATTGTTGGGTGTTCCTTGTAATAGCTTTCTTCTTTATAATTTAGCAATTCTGCAAACATGGTCTTGTTTTTGTTATTATGTCCGTATAACAATAAGTTACTGCTTGGCAATTCCCAGTTGTAGTCTTTGTCTAGGAATATTGAACCTTCTGCCGAATATTCCTTTTTATAGTTATGTGTCATATAAAAGTTATTGTCCTCGCATTGTAAGACTGGATAATTTATAATTGTATTTTCTATCTCAATCCAACCTATAATGTCATTGTTTTGTTTTTTCAATTCTTCTAGTTGTAATATTCTTTCTGTTTTTGTTTCTGTGATTTGTTTGTCATCTACTGCTATATTGCTCAAAACATCATCATTTTGGCTTTTAAAATTATTGTATATGTAATAACCTATGTAGCCAATACCAATAGCAAATATAAATATTAAAATTCCTAATACAGCTATTTTTAGTTTCTTATTTTGTTTTATTTGCTTTTTCTTCCTTTTATGCTTTCCTGTTTCTTCCATTAGTTAATCATCTCCTAATATAAGAAATAGGGCAGTAGTTATATACCACCCTGTATATTATAACAAATTATTTTAGATTTTTCTTTAATGCTATAATTCCTACACCTGCTAATACTGTTGTTGCTAATACATAACCAATTATATTTATTGTTTCTGTTCCTGTTTTTGGTGTGTCATCTTTTTCTTTGCTTATTGTGTTTGTTGTAGGTGTTTTGTCTTTTTCTCCTTTATCTGTTGTTGGTTCTGTTGGGTTTTGTGTTTGTTTTTCTGCTAATACATATATACTAAAATGGTCTGTCTCAAATATTGCATAATCTCCTTCAACCTTTACATCATATTTTATTTTTGTTCCATTTTCTTCTATTCTATATATTTCTATCTGTTCCTTGTTGTAACTGTTTGGAATAGGAATACTTATTTTTATTTCTCCATTTGGTTGTATCTTTACATTATCTTTTAATAATGTTATATCGTATGTTGTATATTTGTTGCTTATATCTTTCAAAGCTGTTTGAACCCTATTCAATATATTTTGTTCTGTTACTTTTATAGAAGATAAAACTACATTACTTGGTAAAACTGCTGTTGTTGTTTCTATCTTTATCCCTGTTGTTATATCTTCTTTTCTTATAGTTTCTGTTGTTGTTTCTTCTTTTTTTATAATAACTTTTCCTATTTCGCCTTCTCTTGTAGAAATTATGTAATACTCTCCAGTAGACTTATTTATAGTGATATTATCTATATTTTCATCTTTTTGCCATTCTCTTTTTAGAAATTCTTGTATTTTAGTTTTGGTATAAGTTTCTGTATCTTCAATATTACTTGGTATTGTTATTTGAGCCCTTCCAATTAATGCAACACTTATCTCTGCATATTTTATTTTATCTTTTAGGATGAATAATACACATTCTGGATTTGGTGTGAAATCATCTTCAAACCCTCCACCTGTTCCTGAAAAATGTTCAAATTCAATGTTATTATCTTGAATTTCCTCTTTTGCAGTTTGTATAAAAAGATTTTTAGCATATTCGTAGTCATAACCTTTGTCTATGTCATAAATGTACTCAAAAGATGCCAAAAAACGGTCTCCATTCTTTTCAGGCTTACATTTTAGATTTGATATTAAATTCTCTACATAATTTTTATCCGTTTCATTATACGAAGATTTTTGATTATCTTCAACATTTGCTTGTACTTTTGTTGTGCCTAATAAAAGCATTGCTCCTAATATTATTGAAAATATTAATAAAAATTTGAAATTTGTTTTTGATTTCATTTCTTTTCCTCTCCTTTTTTAAATAAATTCACTGATATTATACCAGTATTGTTTTAACTTGTAAAGTATTATTGTTATATTTTAAAGAATTATTTTCTTCTTTTCAAGTTTGCCTGTTGTTATACTATTTTTGAGGTGTAGCGTATGGAAGAAATAATTGAAGATAAAATATTACAAAAGATAGGAAATAATATAAAAACAGCTAGACAGCTAAAAGGTTTTACTCAAGAGAAATTGGCTGAAAGATTAAGTAAATCTGTAAATTTTGTTAGCCTTGTAGAAAGAGGAAAGTCAGGTATAGGCATTAAGACTATTATTGATATATGTAACATTTTAGATATTGAGCCAAATTCTCTTTTTAACGGAATCGTAAATTATTCTAACAAAAAGGATAAAATTATTGTTGATAGCATTTCATCTCTTGCAAGTGATGATAAAGATATTGTTATAAATTTAATTGAATATATCATGAATAAGGGTAGCAAGTAAGCTATTCCTTTTTACATTTTAAAAGCTACTTATTTTTTAGTAGCTTTTTTATCCTTTTCGTTTTTTAGTCCTTCTGTTATAAGTTTTGTAGCCAATGAAAAGCCTAGTTTAAATATGTCTTTGTCCATTTCACTATACATTTTGTTTTTTGTTTCTTCTAATATTTCAAACTTTCTTTTCATCTTTTCTGCCTTTATACTATCGAAAAATTTATTGTACCTTTTTAACAATTTTTTATATTCCTTGCTTGTTTCCATATCTGTTATTATTCCACTTTGGTATATTTGTTTGATAACTTCTTCATCTTCTAAATCCATATTACACCTTCTTTCTGTTTTAAGATGTGTTTTAATTATTTAACTTTTGTTGTAGTTTCTTTTTTTGTAGCTGTTTTTGTAGTTGCTGTTGTAGTAGGTTTATTTGCTTTTTCTTCTGCTACTGGTGTTGTTGCTTTTGGTTCTGTTGTTTCTCCTAATTCCTTAACAGTTTTTAATTCTTTTGTTTTAGCGTTTTTAGGTTGTGGTTGGTATTTGCTAATAGCTGTTAGAATTTCGGCTGTTGTTGTGATAAATGTAATTATGTCTTTTTTGTCTGTTGCCATTATGCTTTTTCTCCTAAAGTTTCTAACATTAACCTCTATTAGCTTTTGTCCTTGTAGTAGGTTTTTAATGATGTCTAATTTTTTATTATTGTCTATACTTTCATCTGTTGTGATTTGAAATAATGAATAATTGATGTGCCTGCGTAAGCCATTGATGTTAATTGTATTGGCAATTTCCTTTGCTGTTTTGTTTAATTCATCATCTTTTAATTTTGTAATGTCTGTTTCTTTTAGCTTTGTAAGTATTGAATTGTTTTTACTTTCTTTCATTTAATTTTCATCTCCTTCCTTTTTATATTGGGGGGATAGAGAATTTACTGAAATAATAAAATAAATCCTCTATTGCCTTTTTGTATGTGCCTTATGTAGTATGGATATATACTATAAGATTATGTTAATTTTGTAAATGGGAAAAGATTTGTTTCTTTGTTATAACTGCTTTTTGATGTTATAGTTCGGTTATATACTATATTGTTTTAGGTTTTCTAGGTATGGCAAGCAGTGTAGCATTGATAGTATTTGAAAATAAACTGTTGCTATAAATAAGAAAATTCAAGCAATTTACAGGCTCCAAACAGTGTATATATAAACAAAAATGGCTATGTTTAAATTCTTTACTTTTTATGAGCGAATTACGAAGGAAAAAATAGAAAATTTTTCTTATAATGTGAGGGTTTTTAATACAATTACTTTCATATTGGGTTTTAAAAGATGTGATGTGTCCTGAATTTGTTGTTGCTTTTGGTAGGCTTTTATATTATTAATGATTTTTGTATTAAGTGTAGTATAGATTATGCCTTCATCTTCTAGTAGGCTTTTGACATCTGTGTTATATAATAATAGTGATGAAACAAATTTACTAAAACTATTTTTGATATGGTTGTATGGTTCTCTATTTTGCTTTCTATTAGCATTTAACAGCTTGACCTCATGTATTATCTTGTTTCTAGTAATAAATCCCTCTAAAATGACAGCCTCGTTCTTTTTAAGGATAGATATTATATCTGCTTTGGCTCTTAATTGGTATTTATAACTACTTCTACATTTTAGGTTATTGTTATATATCATGTTGGCTGTCTCCTCGCCAAACTGCTCCCTTATTTGAAAATATCTTATACTATTATAATTGAGGTCTATTAATTCCTTACATTTTACATTTATTTCTGGGAATAGGTTGTCTGCTAATTCATTTATTTTTATAAAACTGGGTTCTCGGTTAGTTGCTGGGTTAAGGGATATATAACTACTAGGCTTTGACTTTCTCTCTAATATTCCTAAATAATACATAATCAGGAAGGCTTTATGCTTGCCTATGGTTCTTATGGTTTGCTTTATTGATGTTGTTATAAGGACATCTCCATTTATTATTGTATAATGATTTGACTTATATATCTTTTTGTAAAATTCTATCAATATATTACTATATGGCTTGTCCTTGTCTATTATCCTATACTTTACTAATATTTGCTTGATGTTGGGGTATCTCTCTATGCTCCTGTTTAATATGGTCAGGTTCTTTTGGACTATTCCTTTATATATATACTGCTTATGCTTTAGGATAAGGTTTTGTATCGGTTTTGTATGAAAATTTGTCAGGAATTGAGGGGTGGACGGAGGAGGGGGAACCGTAGCAGTAGCTTTGAGAGAAGCTTTGTAAGATGTCTTACTATATGGGATATAATAAAATCTATAATAACAATATGGCGTTTTAAATAGCTTTTCATCTACAACATTATTATTCATAGCTTTATAAAATAGCCCACTTATTCGCTTTAAATACTCTTTATCAATATTTTGTTGCTTGTCCTTCAAACTCTTTTGCTGTATTTCCTGTAATTGCTGTGATGTCATAACTACATCATAATTCAAACCTCTACTATGCTTTATATTGTTTTTATGGTCCAATATTTCTAAATTAATAATTTTGTTATTCTGCTTGTCCTTGTTTATGTGGTTAATTTCTAATTGCTTATTTTCTAACATCTGCTTTAATACCTCATCATATTTTGAATAAAATTCTAAAATAAGCCTGTATAAAGTAGTAGTTCTGTTATTTTTTGTTATAATTGGATAGCTACAATTATTTAATACAACATCTGTAACAGTTAGCTTTTGGGCTAAATATCTAATTAAAGAATAATCAACATCTATAATTGCAACATCTTGCTCAATTATTTTTCCTTTTTTCTCATTTATTGCTTTTACAATTATTTTTTCATCTTCTATATTTGTTAGAATTGTCATACCATTACCACCTTTTATACATTTTTTCTAATGAAATGTATAAAATGACAGTAATAAAATTACACATAAAAAATGCTTAGCCTATATAAAAGCTAAGTATTTTCTTATTATTGGATTTGTTACATTAATGAATAGTTACTACTTATCTTTTTATCATTTCATTAATGTATACTTAAGGTCTATTCAAATAGCGTAACATAGTCAGCATTTCCACTAGCAAAAGCACCTGCCATCAAATCAAATTTAATACTATCATCTAAAGTCGTATCTTTTTGTGGGTCGATTCCATTTTTCTTTAATACATACTCTAATGTCATGTATGGTACCCCACCTTTTCTTCCTGGAATAACCATTTTTCCTTTTACATCTTGCCAACTAAAATTTTCTATCTGATTTCTAGCTACTAAAAATGATCCGTCTTTTTTAGTCATTTGTGCAAACACTTGTGTATAGTCCTCTTTTCCTTCATTATAAACATAAATTGAAGCCTCTGGCCCTGCAAATCCAATATCACATTGATTAGCAAGCACCGCTGTCATGACTGCATCTGCTCCCCTTTTCTGATGACAACGCATTATTGTTAGTCTTTTGTGTACTAAAATTCAAGATTTCACTACTATTTGAAAAAATTTGACTACAAAACATTTTCTTTTGATTTTCTACTATTTTGCTATTTAATAATTTGATTTCAATGGTGTCTCCTTCTCCATAAGCACTTTCCACTAATAAATTTAGAATGTCTTTTTTGGCTTTCAAGTCAAAGGTTTCTAATACATCAAAACAATTATCTATAATATTTAATATGTATTTTGGACCCTTGCTTAACTTTATGTTCATCTTTTTATTTTCTCTTTTTGAATGTTCCAAAATCTCAATTTTATGTTTTAGTTCTTGCTTTTTATTTTGTGCTTTTATTAATTCCTGATTGATAATGTCAATAACAGAAATATCAATGTATTTTACTTTTTCGGCTAAATCTTTTATTTCCTTTTCGTTTTTTTCATATTCTTTCTTTAGTATTTCTATTTCTGCCGTTATATCTTCTTTTGGATTATGATTAAATGCCATATTTTTTAATTCTTGATAAACTGCTGAATTTGGCACAAATGTGCCTTTCAAAATTTTAATAAAATTATCGTCTAATTCATTTCCTTTTATATTATGAGAATTACAATTTATTCTTCTGGTTCTATCTTTTTCCCTACAAACATAATAATAGGTTGTTGTTCCATCTTTATTTTGTCTGTTTGATTTTGGTATCATTTTGTTGCCACATTTTTTACATCGTAATATCCCTGAAAATACTGTTTCATTGGTAAGATTGGCACTTGCTCGATAGCTTTTATCTTTGTTCTTTCCTAATAATTCTTGTACTTGTACCCACTCTTTTCCTGTTACATATCCTTTATGCAGTCCCACTGCTATAATCCAATCTTTTAATGGTCTTTCTTTTTTGTTATTATCTGTTTTATTATAAGCAATCATTCCATATTTTCCGTCAAACTTTTCTCTTCCATCTTGCTCTGCATATATGTTTTGCCCTCTATTCTTAAAGTATTGTGAAATGACATTATCATTTTGACTATATACAGGATTGGTAAGTATATTTTTTAAGGAGTATTTTCTAAATTCTTTGCCTTTTCTGGTGTATATTTTATTTTTTAATAGATAATGTTCTAATCCTGCTAATGATTTGCATTCTAAGTATTTTTTGAAAATTAGTTGTACTTTTTGCTTTTCTTCTTCATTTACTTTTAATTTGTAGGCTTTTTTATTTTTGTTTTGTATGGTATTTGAGTTTGTATTTTCTTCTGCCATTGGCATGATTTCAACTTTTTCTGAATCAAATCCAAGTGGTGTGTCTCCTCCTAACCATCTTCCTGTTTTTGCAAGTTCTAACATATTGTCTCTTATTCTTTCTGCTATGACTTCTCTTTCTAGTTGTGCAAATACAGATGCTATGTACATCATGGCTCTGCCCATTGGTGTTGTTGTGTCAAATTGCTCTTTTATGGATACAAAACTTGTATTTAGTTTGTTTAATTCATTCATTAAACTAGAAAAATCGGCTATATTTCTACTGATTCTGTCTAACCTATAACTAATTAATATGTCAAAAGGCTTTTCTTTTTCTTTTTCTAAAAATTGTTTGAATTTTGGTCTTTCTATATTTCCTCCTGAAAATCCTTCGTCTTCAAATATGGTGGTTTGTATTTCATATTCATTTTCTGGATAGTTCTTTTTGATATATTCTTTGGCTAGTTCTATTTGATTTCCTATGGAATCTCCTTTGTCTGAATATTTCGATTTTCTTGAATATATGGCTATTCTAAGTTTCTTCTTCATTTTGCCTCCTTGCTGAATGTATTTTTCTACTAATTAAAATCTATTCTGTTATTTTGTTTTACATACTTTAAAATAAGAACAAAAGGGGCATGATTAAAATTTCTTGACCTTTTAGATTACTCACATGCTCCGTCTTTGTTTGCTCGCCAAATTTGCTTTAGCAAATTTGTGTGAAATGTATTGATGTTATAGAAAAATCTTTAATTTTTCCTATAACACAAAAAAAGAACTACTATTTTTATTTTAGTAATTCTTTAATCTTATTATTTTTATAGTAATTCAATTGGTATTAAATTATTATCTTTATCAATTGGAAATATATCTTTTGTTAAACAAATTACTCCACCATTTCCTACTTCCATTCCAAATTTTTGTGTAACATCAAAATTCTTTATTGCTTGTTTTCCTGGATGATAGCTTTTCTTTATTTCTAAAGGATATACCTTATTATTATATAGAATCATTAAATCTATTTCTTTTCCATTATTATCTCTATAATAATATAAGTATTTTCGACTATCTAAACCTTGATTTGAAAATGATTTAATAATTTCTGTTACAACATACGTTTCTAAAATGGCACCATTAAATGCACTTCTTTCCAATGTCACACTGTCCATATATCCAGCTAAAAAACAAGCCAATCCAGTGTCCATAAAATAAATCTTAGGTCTTTTTACTATCCTAGATACATTATTATTTGAATATGGTTGTAATAAATATACTAATCCTGTACTTACTAAAATAGATAACCAATTTTGTGCCGTCATATTGTTTATTTCTATTGAATTGGATATGTCATTTATGTTTAATTCCTGTCCTGTTCTTACTGCTATTGATTCGATAAATTTCAAGAATTTTGTTTCATCTTTTACATTTATAAGTTCTCTTATATCTCTTTCTATATAGGTTTTTATATAGGTTTCAAAAAAGTCTTTTGGTTCTATATTTGGATTGGAATATAATTCTGGATAGCTTCCTTTTAGTATTTTTTCATATAATTGATCAACCTCTAATCTATTTGCTTTCTTTCTTTTTTCAAGTTCTTCATATATTGGCAAAAACATTTTATCCTTTTTCTTTTCTATTTCTCTATTTGATAAAGCATATAGTTCTAATATTCCAACTCTTCCTGCTAAAGATTCACTAACATTTTTCATGGTATGGAATACTTGTGAGCCTGTTAAATAGTATAATCCCGTTGCTTCTACTTCCTTATTTTCTAAGTGCTTCTGTCTTTTCTCATCTACTATTATTTTTATATAGGATAATAACTTAGGTGCATATTGAAATTCGTCTATTATTAGAGGAGGCTTATATCTTTCTAAAAATATTTCTGGTTCTTCAATAGCTAATGCTCTTATTGATAAGTTGTCTAAAGATATATAGTTTATTTTACCATCTTCTTTTTTTTGTATATTGTTTAATAGTGTAGTTTTTCCCACTTGTCTTGAACCTGTAATCATGATAACTGGAAATGCTTTTGCTAATTTATTCAGTCTATTTTCTATGCTTCTTTCAATATAATCACTCATATTATCACCTTCTTTTTATTATTTATTCTATTTATATTATATACTTTATTATACTTTTTTGCAATATTTTTATACAATTTTATATTAATATTATAATTTTGTATAAATAATTTAATTCTTGAACCACAAAAAAGAACTACTATTTTTTATTTTAGTAATTCTCTCAATTCCTTACAATTTATAGTCAAAAACTTACATCTGTAAATTTAATTCAAATCTTTCTATAAATCCTATCCATTCGCCTTTTTCGTTTTTAACTCCTTGCATATATACTCTTTGATTTCTAGCAGTTACACAAACAAAAACTTCTTTTCCATTTGTTTTTATTCCTTCATAACCTTTCTTAATTCTTTCTATTGATTTTTCGTTACTATGACATTCAAATAAACTTTTCCCTATTAAGTTTTTATATCCTCTTTCTTCATAATAATGATATTGTGCATTTTTATTCATAAATCTAATAATATAATCATTATCTATAAAAACAATAGGATATGGATAGCTATTTAAAATTCCTTTTAACATTTCAATTTCTTCCACAAATTTTCCTCCTCTATCTTTTATTTCTTATCTTAATCAATCATATTTTAATTCTTATATTTCTTGAAATATTTTAAGCTTTACTTTTCATAGATTACTATACCTATCTTTTCTATTTTTGAATTTTTATCAATTTCTAGCTTTTCAATAACATCAACTTCTTTATCAAGTTTTTCTCTTATTTTATCCACCATAGCAAAAAATTTTAGTCCTCTAATTTTGCCTTTGCTATCAATTAATATATCAATATCACTATTTTTAGTGGGATTATTTTTAGCATATGAACCAAATATATATACTTCTTTAATATTATAATGTTTTGATATTTCTTCTGTATATTTTTTGACTGTCAACATTATTTTATATCAATTGTTTTCTTAGACATTGTCTAATCTCCTTCAATAATCGTATATTATGATATTATTACTTTTTTAGTATATCACAAATTATGGATCTATGTCAAGTTTTTAGACACATTTTCGTGGATTTTTATATCTTTTTGTGGATATATTCATATCCGTTTTTTTCCATTTGGCAAAAATCACTTTCATTGCCATATTGTATTCTAAATTTTTCTTGATATAAATGGTATACATAGCTCCTTACGTCGCCATTTACACCAATTCAAATTTAGAATTTTCTGTGTTTAAGGATTGTTTTTCATAACTTGTAAGTGTTTCACCTTATGCAACTTCATTTTCAAGCTCACTTGGTACTTTATATCCAATTGATGAATGTATCCTTCTTCGATTGTACCAGCTTTCTATAAACTCGAATATCGTTCTTCTTGCTTCTTCAAATGTTTTATACACGTGTAAATTTACTTCTTCTTTTTTTAATATGGCATTGAAGCTTTCCATACTCGCATTATCATATGGGTATCCCTTCTTACTGTACGAGTGTACTAACTCTAACTCTTTTAAATATTTCTCAACTTTATTTGATGTATACTGTGACCCTAAATCACTATGAAATATTGCTCCTTTTTTGAACTTTCCTTTTGCTCTGGCATTTTTAATTGCCTTCATTACTAGTTCTGCATCTATTGTCTCTCCGTAGCTGTATCCTATGATACTTAAGCTATACAAGTCCATTACTATTGCTAGATATGTCCATCCTTTTTCCTTTGTATAAATATATGTGATGTCTGATACTAATTTCCAATCTGTTAACTTAAATGAAAATTGAAACCTCAAACTCCTAGTGATATAA
>CAOKEO010000027.1 GCA_948467495.1 uncultured Clostridium sp. | reverse complement strand
TTGCTCGTTTAGTCGCTTACGCGGTATTTCAAAAATAATATATTAAACTTTCACTGTAAAAGGAATATTAATAATGCTGAACAGTAACTAAATAGTAACAAAATATAAAATTTTTTAGATAAAATAGTTGACAAATGGGGTAAAGATAGAGTAAAATATTATATGTGCTCATGTGAGGTGCACGTAAACAATGGTGGATGTAGCGTAGTTGGTTAACGCGCCAGTTTGTGGCACTGGAGACCGTGGGTTCGAGTCCCATCTTCCACCCCATTTATATATACTAATTTTATTATATTGGGCTGTAGCCAAGCGGTAAGGCACCAGACTTTGACTCTGGCATGCGCTAGTTCGAATCTAGCCAGCCCAGCCAATTTAAAGAATTATCTAATTAAACTTATTTTCGATAAGTGGGTTTAAATAGGATAATTTTTTTATGGTTTTTTGTCATAGAAGTAAACATGGTTGCACATAAGTTATTTGTAAATAGTACCCATATTGTAAGTCTTCCTTCCTCTAAAATTTACAATAAAAAAGAGCTTATGCAGAAAGTATAGGCTTATATTAAAAGAACATAGTACATATTCAAAGCAAGTATGTATGGTCAACAGCAATTACAAATTATGATACGATTTCTGCATTTGCTAATAAATATGGTGGAATTATAATATTTGGAATAAATGAGATAATAATTTTATAGAGCAAGATGTATATGATGTAAATGATTTACAAAAGCAAATTACTGCATTATGTACTACTTCTCTTGAGCCTAAAATCAGACCAGAATTTTTAGCTATTACATATAATGATAAAAAATTATAGCAGTACGAATAAATGAACTACCACAGAAAAAGAAACCTTGTTATTATAAAAATAATAGATGTGATTGCTATTCTATGACATATAACCCCAAGAATTTTTTAAAATTCACATTTAACTTAATTTTTAAAAATTATTGATACAATTAGACTTTTGGCAAAGGATGAAGAAATAGAACTTTTTAAAGTTCTATTTCTTTTTTATTCACATATAAATTAAACAAAAAGTAAAAAAGGAGTGTACAAAATGGAAAATACGATTACAAATATTGCCAAAGGAGTAGGAATATCTTTACTTACGACATTTATTTTATTACTAATTTTTGCGACTATACTTACTTATACACAAATAAGTGAAACTATGATTAACCCAGTTATTATTATCATTACAGCCATTAGTATTTTAATAGGAAGTTCAATTGGAAATGGGAAACTTAAAAAGAATGGATTATTCAATGGTGCCTTAATAGGGGGTATTTATATCATTACCATTTATCTTATTTCTAGTATTTTAAATTGGAATTTTGGATTAGAAGTGCAAAGTATCATTATGATTGTAATAGGTATGATATTTGGCGTTTTAGGTGGTATTATTGGCGTGAATAAAAAGTAGAAGAATCAATATGAGTAGTACCATAATCACGATTCCAAAAATGAATTAAATATTCCTTTTCTGTTGTAGGAATAAGGTTCATACGAAAAGCAGAAATGATTTTATTTTGTTGTGATAAATTCTCTGGTTGGTCAGAAATAGCTTTTAACCAACCAATATCTTTTATATAAATTTGATAAACAATGGAAAAAGTAGAATCATTTTTACATCTCGATTTTATCCATTCAAAAATAGGATAAAAAGGATACTCATTTTTAAAATTAGTATAGATGTAGCTTTTTCCTTGCAAAGAAGAAGTAAAATGACCAGATAATTTAGCATAAATGAATTTAGAAGAAATTGTTTTTAAGGTTGCTATTTTTCCATTTTGTACAAGAGTTTGTTTGCCTTGCGGATTATAAAAACCATATTGAAACAAAATATGAGTTGCATTTTGAATATCAATTTGTATTTCATTTGAATTCTGAGCATAGTCTATAATGGGTAACATATAGGAAACAGGATTGTTGAATTGTTTGGTTAATATCATGTTTTGTTCAGAAATATTCCAAGCTTTAATAGGCTGGATTTTTTCATTAGCTTTTATTTCAAGTTTTGATTTGCCGTTCGATAGTAGTTGTTTCAACTAAAGTAGCAGTGGGTGGGGTATTATCTATAAATATAGAGGTAGAAAGATAGTTGGTATCATTTATTAGACCACATTTGTCTTCTACGGTTCCTTCTGGAATGACAAGTGTTAGAGGACCATCACCTATGAGATTAGTAACAGAAAATTGGTATATTTTTTCAATTGCATTTTCAGAAACCAAAGAAAATCTTTTAAATTCTGGTGTAATAACAGTGTCAGCCACTCTGATTTGAATTGTATCTGATGATAAATTGTTTCGGATAATATTCTTTTCTGTTATTTTAAGGTGACCAGTAATAGAATGGGATTTATTGGCATAAGTAGGATAATTGGTATTAGAAGAAATGATATCAATTAATTCAATATTGGGTTTACAAGTATCAATATCCAATCTGGCTACTGTGAAGATTTCTTCTTTGACATATTTAGCAGAAGTAGTTTGAGTAAAAAAAGTAGAAATTAAAAGTAAAAAGAAAAAAATAAAGATTTTGCTTTTTTTGTGCAATAGACATGCCTCCTTTCATTTTTTATTTTGAATTAGTTTGGAAAAAAGAGAAGAAAAATATTAGATGAAAAACATAAGATGATTATAATGTGAAATAGTAGAAATGTCAATATTAAAATTAAATTTTGGGAGTTGCTTAGCAAACAGTTATTATGTTATAATCATCTCGAGAACTTACATTTTGAAAGGGGATAAATTTATGGCAAGAGTATTAAAAAATAAAGAATTGGTAAATACAAGGTTAGCAACTAATTATGGCGGTTGGATGTATTGTGATAAATGCAATGAAAATATAGGATATTTATGCTATTCAACTTATGATAGATTAGAATTAGAATATAAATGTAATTGTGGAAGTGAAGGTAGTGCACAATTGGATTTTGAAGATAGTAAGATAGGAACAAAGAGTAATAATCAATTAGTTATTATAAAAAATAGATTATGCTGTCCAAAAGATAGTGAACCATTAATTACGATATTAGACAAAAAAGTGGCTAGTTATGAAATGAGAATTACTTGTAAATCTTGTGAAAGTATCTATAAAAAAGTAAAATAGAAATATTAGTTATACTATATTTAAAGTTTTGCTTACTTTTTTGCTAAAGAAAAAATGGTGGAATGAATGATTAATAGAATAAAAGATAAAAATAATTAATGATATGTGATTTTAAATAATTTAAGGAGGATAACATGTTATTAATAGGGATAGGATTATTGATTCCATTTTTAGGAACTACTATTGGTTCAGCCATGGTATTTTTTATGAGAGATAAAATGAATCATAAAATTGAAAAATTGCTTTTAGGATTTGCAGCAGGAGTTATGGTAGCAGCGTCTATTTGGTCTTTAATGATTCCGTCAATAGAAATGGCAGAAGAACAAGGAAAAGTAGCGTGGATTCCAGCCGTAATAGGATTTTTATCGGGAATGGTATTTTTGCTAGCTTTGGATAGCTTAATTCCTCATTTGCATTTAAAAAATGAGAAACCAGAAGGGGTAAAATCAAAGTTAAAGAAAACAACTATGATGATGTTAGCTGTAACACTTCATAATATTCCAGAGGGAATGGCTGTTGGCGTAACTTTTGCAGGAGTAATGATTGGAAATACAGGTATAACAATAGCAGGTACCATAGCATTAGCCATGGGAATTGCTATCCAGAACTTTCCAGAGGGGGCAATCATATCAATGCCACTTAAAAGTCAAGGAATATCAAAAACAAAAGCATTTTTATATGGTACGCTTTCAGGAATTGTAGAACCAATAGGGGCAATTCTTACCATATTGCTTACCAGTGTGGTAGTTCCTGTATTACCGTATTTATTATCATTTGCAGCAGGAGCAATGATTTATGTAGTAGTAGAAGAATTAATACCAGAGTCACAAGCAGGAGAACATTCAAATATAGGTACAATAGGAGTTGCCATTGGTTTTTCAATTATGATGATTTTAGATGTAGCATTAGGATAAAATCATAGTTATGGATAGAATGAATTTAGCGAAATAGCATAAAAGAACCATTACATTTTTAATAAAATAGGATTAAAAATTAAAATAAGAATTTGAAATACAATTCTTATTTTTTTGAAAAGAATTAAAATTAAGGCAAGAAAATGAGTGGGTTATACTATCTAATATATGTGTCTAATGGTACTAGATAGATATAATTAATGGAGGAAAAAAAGTGGAGGAGCTAGTTGAAAAAGCAAAGAATAACAATAGTGATGCTTTTACTCACTTAATATTAAATATCGAAAGAGATTTATATTGTATAGCAAAAAGCAAGATTGATAATGAAAATGATATAGAGGATATTATGCAAGAAACCATGTTAATAGCCTTTTTAAAGATAAAACAGTTAAAAAATAATAGTCTTTTTAAAACATGGATAATTAGAATACTTATTAATAATTGCAACAAATTTTATAAAAGGAAAAAACATAAATCGCTTCAAGAGGATGAGACTTTAGATAAAATAGGAAGTATTGAAATTGATTTATCCAATATTGAATTTCAAAATTTTATTTCATTTTTAAATAATGATGAGAGAACCATTTTAACACTTTACTATTATTTAGGTTATACAACAAAGGAAATTTCAGAGATATTAAATAAAAAAGAAGGAACAATAGCTAGTAAAATATCACGAGCAAAAGTGAAAATAAAAGAAAAGTATAAAGGAGAGTTTTATTAAAAATGAGAGATTTAGATGAATTTTTATATAAATTCAGGGAAGATAAAAAAGCAATTCCACATTCTATTACGAATACGATTAAGCAATTTTCTCCGAAATCCAAAGAAAGTAGGAATTTAGTTATGAAAATTAATACAATAAAAAAAGCAATTATAATCGCAACAAGTTTACTTTTGGGATCTGGTGTAGTATTGGCAGCAACAAAAACTTATGAGAATATATGGAAACAACCAGAAACTTATGATTTTTCTTTTGCCGTAACAGAAAATGAAAGAAAAGAGGCAATTAGTGAAAATGAGGCAAGAAACAAAGCAGTAAATTATTTAATGAAAATAGGATTAGACAAAGAAGTTACGCAATTAGGTTTGGAAAAAGATTTTTATGATAACGAAGTAGTATGGAATATCGGATTTGAAAGTGGTGTAATAACTCTTGATAGCAAAGGGAATTTTAGAAGTTTAAATATCCCATCATTTACATATACCATTCCTTATGATTATGGGATAACAAGAGAAGAAGCTAGAAAAGTGGCAAAAGAATTATTGTTAAAATATAATCCAGAGGATAATAGTGATGAATATGAATTAGTATCATTGAAAAGAAATAGTGAAGATGATAAAGGTGCTTATATTTGGTATGCTGATTTTTATAAAAAATATGATGGATTATTAAATAGTTATGAGAAAATTTGTATTGGATGGATTCCAAAAATTAATGGTTTATACAGTTTAAGTTTTGAAAATAATCAATATGAAAATAATGAACTAATAATACCAAAAGAAGATGCTATAAAAATAGCAACCGAAAAAGACAAACAAATAGAAACAAGACATAACATAGTATCTATAGATGCTGACATTGGAATAGACAAAATGAATACAGAAGTGGTGTATAGAGAAAAGAATATAGAAGAATATGAAAAAGGAACCATTAATTTTATACCAAATGAAAATGGAAACACACTAGTAAAAAAAGGGGATGCAATATTTTATAAAGTAGAAAATAGAGTTAGAAAAGTATGGGAAGTTACTATTTGTTATGATTACTATAGATATGATAAGGATTTTCCAGAAAGATTTGTCTATTATGTAGATGCGACTACAGGAGAAATAATTGGTGGAGATAGATTTTTTGGTGCTAAAATGCAAACCAAAAATCTAATGGAAGATCCATATAATGTTATTGAGAAATAATGGAATATGAATATTTTAATGCATGTAATGAAAAATTTTTATTTTTGTATTTTTTAATTGGGAAAGATGAATTATATTTGTAAGTTTAATTAAGCATATGAAAGATAGGATAGAAAGATTATCCTATCTTTCATATGCTTATTATCTATATTTATCTTTTTTGAACTTTTACCAAAAGATAAAGGGAAATTCATAAAATAGAAAAAAGTGTCGAATTTTGCGACGAAAAGTATTTGACAATTGTATCGTGTGGAACTATAATAAAATTACATTTTCAAATTTTTATTATTTGTTCTAGAAAATTTAATTCAGAAATTCTATCGAAAATTATCCAAATCGAAAAGAAAGAAAAAGGAGGGATGCTTATTAGAAAAAAGTAATTTTTGTAGTTGCTGTTCTATCTAGTATTATAGTAGCTTTTATAGGAGGGCAGAGTTATTCCAAATATGTAGCAGAAGTAAGAGGAGATGGAATGGCAGAAATTGCAACTTGGAACTTTCAAGTAAATGGGCAAAAAGAACAAGTACAAAAAATTCAGTTAGAATCTACTTGTCATGATACAGTTTTAGTTAATCATAAAATTGCACCAGGGACAAGTGGTAGCTTTCAGATTATAGTAGACGGGAGCAATACGAATGTTGGGATTCATTACGATATTAAATTTACAAATGAAAGTACCAAACCAACTAATTTAAAATTTATCTATGACAATAAAAAATACAACTCAATAGCTGAATTGGAACCAATTTTAACAGGAACTATTGAAGCGAATGAAAAAGAAAAAACAAGAACATTGACGATTGATTGGCAGTGGCCATTTGAAACAGGAAACAATGAAAGTGAAATAGCTAACAATGATAAAATTGATACACAAGATGCACAAAATATAGCTACTTATACTTTTAATGTAATTGTTTCAGGCACACAAATGAAGCCAAATACATAAAATATAAATTCCAATAATAGAAATTTAGAAAATGTAGTAAAAATTATAAGCATACGGTAAAAGTAATCTTTATTCTATGATAGAAAAAATCATAAATTTTCTATATTTATTTGTCATTTATATAGTAAGGGCAAGAAAAGTTTACTTGTCCTTATTATATTTTCTATATTAGGAAAGTCATATACAAGATTAGAAAGGAGACCTAGGTGAAAAAAGGAAGAAAATTATGGAAAAATAAAAAAAGAGAAATTACGCTTATTTTAGTTAATATCATGGTATTAACTTTATTTTTTACTGGTAATAGTATGGGAAAAGGATATAGTAAGACAAGAATAGAAGCAAATAGCAAAATTGCAGAACCAATATTAGTAGTAGAAAATAGTCCTATTATTGAAATGAGTGGGAAAAAAGAAAAAGAATATTATGATTTTAAAGTAAAGAATTACAGAGAAAATGGTGAGGTAACACAAATTGATTTAAAATATAGAATTGAGATTTTATCGCAAATAGAAGAATCGATTTCTTTTAAATTGTATAGAAACAAACAAGAAGTTTTACTAGAAAATAAGAAAACGGCTAATATAAAATTAGAAAAAGAAAAACCGCAAGAAGATAATTATCAATTAGAAATTATTTATAATAAAGCAAAAAATAATGCAAATGAGGATATTGTTCAAGAGATTCAAATAAAAATATATTGTGAACAAGTAGAAGCTTAAATGTATCAATTATCATAAATTTGTGCAAATTAATAAAAGAATAGATGAGTTCATTTTTTTTCATAAAAATGGTTGATATTTTTTATATTTTAATATAAAATCTAGAAAGACAATTAGGAGGAAGGTAATATGGTAACATGGCAAGATGTCATAGAAAATAAAGAGGTAGAAGCTTTAATTCAAGGAGCCCAAAAACAATTAGATGGGCTTCGGTTATACAGAACATAGTCATAGGCATATTTCTATTGTTTCACAAAGAGCAGGTGAAATTTTAGAAACATTAGGATATCCAGAACGAACCATTGAGCTTACTAAAATAGCAGGATATTTACATGATATTGGAAATTGCGTTAATCGTACAGATCATGCCCATAGTGGAGCAATATTGGCTTATCATATTTTAAAAGATATGGGAATGCCAGTAGAAGAAAGAACAGAAATTATGATGGCAATTGGAAATCATGATGAAAATACAGGAACAGCAGTTAGTGATATATCAGCAGCACTTATTTTAGCAGATAAATCAGATGTACATCGTGATAGAGTTTTAAAGTCAAATCTATCTACATTTGATATCCATGATAAAGTTAATTATGCAGTAACAGATGCAGATTTACAAATAGATAAGGCAGAAAGAAGAATTGTACTGAAACTTACCATTGATACTAAAATATGTCCAGTGTTAGATTATTTTGAAATCTTCATGGACAGAACCATGATGAGTAAATATGCAGCAAAGTATTTGAATATATGGTTTGAATTACTAATTAATAATACAAGGTTATTATAGGAGAAAGGAAAGAATTTAGAATGAAAAATATAAAGATATTAACCATTACATTAGCAATCATAGCAGTAACAATGATAGCATTTTTTGGAGTTTATACACAAGTTCAAAATAGAATGGAGAATCAGGTAAAAGCATATAGCGATGGTATGGATTTAAAAGGGAGTAGAAATATCACTTTAACAGTTGATACAGGAAGCACAACAATCATAAAAGATGCAGAAGGAAAGGTAATAGAAGAGGAATTGACAGATGAGCAAATAGCAGAGAAGGGATATACCAAAGAAGAAATACCTAATAATCAAGAAGAAGTGAAAAATATTGAAAATTATAAGGCTTCTCAAAAAGTTATTGAAAAGAGATTAAAAAAATTAGGAGTAGACAATTATATTATAAAACTAGATGAAAAAACTGGTGCTATTACCATAGAACTTTCTGAAAATGACCAAACAGATAGTTTGATTAGTCGTGTAAAAACAGCAGGAAAGTTTGAAATTTTAGATAGCCAGACCAATGAAGTTTTAATGAATAATAAGGATATTAAGACAGCAAAAGTTATGTATGGTAATACAGGAACCTCAAATGGAGGAACTTCTGTATATTTAGATATTGAATTTAATAAAGAAGGAAAAAAGAAGTTAGAGGAAATTAGTAGTCAATATGTAAAAACAGAAGAGAAAACAGAGGAGGAAAATGCAAATTCTGAAGAAAATAGCAATCAAGAAAATCCCGAAACTACAGAGACAGAAAAGAAAGTTACGATGAAAATAGATGATGAAACAATCATGTCGACTAGTTTTGATGAACCTATTAAAATAGGAAAATTACAATTATCAGTTGGAAGTAGCACAACAGATACAAATACTTTTCAAGACTATGTAGAACAAGCCACAGGTATGGCAACCATACTAGACACAGGAGATATGCCAGTAAAGTATAATTTGAGCCAAAATGAATATATTTTGTCAGAAATAACAGCAGATGAAATACAGATAGGAATATTTGTAGTGCTAGGAATGATTGTTTTAGGAGTATTGGTTTTATTCAAAAAATATAAAATATTGGGAGCTTTAGGAACGATTTCCTATATAGGATTTATTTCTGTATTTATGCTAGTAATTCGCTATGCCAATGTAGTATTATCCATAGAAGGATTATTAGGAATTGTTATGACATTTATCTTAGATTATATACTAGTCAGTAAGTTATTAAGAAGAACAGATAGCCAATTAGAAGTGTATCAAGAATTCTTTGTTAAAATTGTGCCTATTATTATTTTAGCCATTACTTTCTGTTTTATGGGTTGGACACCAATTAGTAGTTTTGGAATGGTGATATTCTGGGGAATTGTTTTAATGGCAATTTATAATAGTATTGTTACAAATGGTTTATTAAAAATAAAGGCAGGAAAGGAAAAGTAAAATGAAGGATATGGATAAAAAAATAAAAATAGTAGTACTTTTTATCGCAATTGTAATGATAGTAGGAATCATTGTTGTTTTAACAGTTGGCTTTAATTTTGATTTAAGATATCAAGAAACTAAAAAAATACAATTAAATCTAGAAAAAGATTTTGAGATAGCAGACATAAAACAAATAACAAATGAAACCTTACCAAATGAGAAAGTTGTGATTCAAAAAGTAGAGGTATATGAAGACACAGTTAGCATTCTTGCAAAAGAAATTACAGAGGAACAAAAAACAGAACTAATTCAGAAAGTAAATGAAAAGTATGGAACAGAACTATCAGCGGATAGTACAGAAATTATAACTGTCCCACATACAAGAGGAAGAGATATTATAAAACCATATGCGATGCCATTTATCATTGCAACAGCTATTATATTTGTGTATATGGTAATAAGATATTACAAACTAGGGATAGTAAAAACAATTGCTAGAACAGCTTTAATAGCAGTATTGTCACAAGTTATTTTAGTAAGCATTATGGCAATTACTAGAATTCCAATAGGAAGAGTGACAATTCCATTGGTACTAACAGTATATGTATTGTCATTACTAGGAATTACGACTTGCTTGGAAAAAGAGTTAAGTGAAAAGAAAAAAGAAGAAAAATAGAAAGTGAGACCGAACCATTTAAGGTTTGGTCTTTTTTTCTAATAAAGTTTCTATATTTTTTATTGCAAAAAACAAGATGTCTGAATAGCGTTACTGTTCAGCGCTATTAATATTCCTTTTTATAGTAAAAGTTTAATATATTATTTTTGAAATACCGCGTAAGCGACCAAACGAGCAAAGCGAGTGCGAATTGGAACAACCTACATCATTTAAATTATATAAAATTATTGGTTAAAATAATTTTATATAATTTAAATATCAGAAGGTTGTGACACCAAGGTATGAAAAAATAATATATTAAACTTTCTCATAAGAAAATAAATTATAAATTTGAACAGTATGAATAGCTACCGAAATTAATAAAAACTTTTCTAAAAAGCTATACAAAAATAAAAAACTAATGATATAATAAAAGCCAAAGAGAAATAAAAAATACGGAGGAAAAATATAAAAATGGGAAATATTGTATTATTAGATGAATTAACCATCAACCAAATCGCGGCAGGCGAAGTAATTGAAAGACCAGCATCTGTCATAAAAGAAATGGTAGAAAACTCAATTGATGCAGGTGCAACCAATATAACGATAGAAATTAAAAATGGTGGAATATCTTATATAAAAGTAACAGATAATGGAAAAGGAATTGCACAAGATGATTTAGAAATTGCATTTGAAAGACATGCTACTAGCAAAATAAGAACAGCAGATGACTTAAATTTAGTCACTTCCATGGGGTTTAGAGGAGAGGCTTTGGCTAGTATTGCAGCAATTAGTAACGTAGAAATGATATCCAAAACAAAAGAACAAGAAACTGGATATAAAATTGTAGTAGAAGGTGGAGAGGTTTTACAACTAGAAGAGGTGGGCTGCCAAACAGGAACTTCGATTACCGTTAAGAATTTGTTTTATAATACACCAGTAAGATATAAATTTCTAAAAAAAGACTACACAGAAGCAGGTTATATAGAAGATGCTATTACAAGAATAGCATTGGTTCATCCTAATATAGCCATAAAGCTGACGAATGCAGGAAAGACTATTATCCAAACAAATGGAAATGGTGATTTAAAAAGTGTGATTTATAATATTTATGGAAAAGATATTGCTAATGGTATTATGGAAGTATCTTATCAATATGAAGATATAACTGTTTCAGGAGTCATTGGAAAACCAGAAATAGCAAGGTCAAACCGTTCTAATCAGTTGTTTTTCGTCAATCAAAGATATATTAAAGATAAAACATTAACAGCAGCAACAGAGCAAGCGTATAAAGGTTTAATACCAATTGGGAAGTTTGGGTTTGTCATATTAAATATGGAAATGAACCCAGCTAAAGTAGATGTCAATGTCCATCCAGCTAAATTGGAGGTGCGTTTTGAAGAAGAAAACAAAGTATTTCAATCCATTTATCATGGAATAAAAGATACCTTGTTAAAAAGTGAACTAGTGGCTAATCCAAATGCCAGAGAAGTAACTTTTGAAGAAAGATTGCAGAATTTAAGAGAAGCTAAAAAAGAAAAACAAAGTAATGGTCTTTTTGGATTTAGAAAACAAAACGAAAGAAAAATCGAAAAATATACAGAAGAAGAAAGTGAGATAAAGACCAATCATATCATAGAAGATGTTAAAGAAGAAATAAAAACAGGTAATCCAGTTGATACATCAGATGTATTAGAACAATTGAAAGAAATGAAACAAAAAATAGAGAAGGAAATGCAAGAAAAAAAGGCACCTATATTAAAAGAACAAGATACAAAGTATCGATTAGAAGAAAATAGAAAAGAAGAGAAACAGGAAGAAAAAAAACAAGAGGAAACAGCAGAAGATAGAGAAGAACCAAATAATAAGGAAATAGCAGAAGAAATGTTACAAAAAGAACAAGAAGAACAAATAACGGAAGAATTAGTAGAGGCAACACAAGAAGAAATCGACAATATGGAAAATCCAGAAATGAAAAAGGAATTTGAAGAAATCAAGCAAAAGATGCAAGACTTAGATGATAATTCCCAAGTGGTTTCCGATGATTTTAATGAGATGTATGCTAAATTGTTTGGAAGCGAACCAATTCAAGAAAAACAAGAGGAACAAAAGACAAATGCCATTGATATTGTGAAAGATAATATATCTGTATTTGAAGAATTAGAGGAGTTTCAAAAACCAACTTATCAATTTGTTGGAATTGTTTTTAATACTTATATTATATTAGAAATAGATAAAGAGATGTATATATTAGATCAGCATGCAGCACATGAAAGAATTATGTATGAAAAAGTAAAGAAAAATTATTATAGTGAGAAAAATAAGGATTCTCAAATGCTATTATTACCAGATGTTATCACACTAACCCATAAGGAAATGGAAATTGCCAAGGAAAATTTGGCAATGTTTGAGCAAGCTGGATTTACATTAGAGGAATTTGGAGAAAACACGATAAAGCTTATGGGAGCACCAACAGTATGTATAGATTTAGATACCAGAGAATTATTTTTGGAAACATTAGATGAAATCAATACTGTAGCAAGAACAGCCAAACAAGAAAAAGAAGAAAAATTCATTGCAACGGTAGCATGCAAGGTGGCAGTAAAAGCAAATATGGCATTAGATAAAAGAGAGGTAGAGTCTTTGATGGACAAGCTGCTAGCATTACCAAATCCGTTTACTTGTCCACATGGAAGACCAACAGTGATTAAAATGACCCAATATGATATTGAGAAAAAATTTGCTAGAAAATAGAAAAAATTAATTTAGCAATACAACAGTTTTGACTTAAAGGAGAGGATTATGAATGACTTTTATTATAATAACAGCAATGATTGTGTATTTTATTCTAATTGCTTGGACATGGCAGAGTTTGGGTTCTATTGAAAATACCAAAAAAGTAGTGATGATAGTAATTGGAATCATTTTGGTATATGGTATTACATGGATTATTTTCCAAACAACCAAAGAAGGAATCGATTATCAAAATATAGAAATGCAAAATAGTGTGCAAAATATGTTAGTAGCTATTTTTTCAGGGATAAATGGAATGATTGTTATGCCACAAATGGCAAAGATGTTAGATAAGATACAAGAAAATGAATTAGAAAAAGAAGAATTCATAAAAAGAATAGGAATACTAGTTATTATTTTTGTAATATGCCTTATGATTGAGAGAGGATATATGACAGATACGCAAGAGGGGATTTTAAAGGTGTATCATTCTAGGCAATAGGAGAGTGCGAAATGAAAAAAGTAATTGTGATATGTGGACCAACAGCTTCTGGGAAAACCAAGCTATCCATTGAATTAGCCAAAAAAATGAATGGAGAAATTGTTTCTTGTGATTCTATGCAGATATATCAAGAAATGGATATTGGTACTGCTAAACCAACCCAAGAAGAAAGACAAAATATCCAGCACTATTTATTAGATTTTGTTTCTCTAGAGGAAAGATACAGTGTAGCAGATTATAAAAAAGATGCCAAAATGGCTATGAAAGAAATATTAGGAAAAGGGAAAATTCCTATTATAGTAGGGGGAACAGGTCTTTATATTGACAGCTTAATTTATGAAATTGAATATCCTAATATAGAATTTGATTTAGAATATCGAAGACAACTGGAAAAAAGAGTGGAAATAGAAGGTTTGGAAAAATTATACGAAGAAGCAAAAGCGATTGATTTGCTAGCAATTCAAAAGATTAGTCGAAATGATACGAAGAGAATTCTTAGAATATTAGAAATTTTTCACGCAACAGGAAAAACAAAAACACAACAGGAAATAGAGTCAAGAAAAAATCCACCAGAATATGATTATCAAGTTTATGCTTTAGCATGGGATAGACAAATTTTATATGAAAGAATTAATCAAAGAGTAGATAATATGATAGAAAAAGGCTTGATGGAAGAAGTAGAGGGGATTTTAAAAAAGCATAAGCATTTTCCAACTGCTATGCAAGGCTTGGGATACAAAGAAGTGGCAGAATTTTTACAAGGGAATACGACAAAAGAAGAGATGATAGAAAAAATAAAAAGGGAAACGAGAAGATATGCCAAAAGACAAATGACTTGGTTTCGTAAGAACAAGCAGACTGTGTGGTTGGATGGACAAGCAAATGTGGAGGATAATATTAATATTATCATAAAGAATTTAGATGGTTAAGAAATTTTATTTTTATATATTAGGAAAGTCATACTGACTTTCTAATAAGTCTCAAATTATTTAAGTAAGAAGGGAATGAGATTAAATTTGAAAGAGAAGAAGGGGAAGAAGATAAAAAACAAAGGCAATATGGCATCTTTGCAGAAGAAAAAAATAATAGTATATATTGCTTTTATAGCAATCTTATTTTACGTCGCTTATGCGATTTACCTTCTAGTTAAGCAACCAACTAATATTTTTACAATAGAAGAAGGAAAGTTATATCAGGAAGAAATAGATATAGGATATGTAATTCGAGCAGAACAAGTGGTGAAAGGTGAGAATTATAAAAATGGCATGATGCAAATAAAATCTGAAGGAGAAAGGGCAGCAAAAGATGAAAATATATTTCGATATTACAGTACAAATGAAGAAGTACTAAAAACGAAAATAGCAGATTTAGATGGAAAAATACAAGAAGTTATGCTCAATGATACAAGCTTATTTAGTTCGGATATGAAATTACTAGAAAATCAAATTGATGAAAAAGTAGCAGATATTAACCAAATAACAGATAGTATAAAACTTGCAGAATATAAAAAAGAAATCAATAATTTAGTAACCAAAAAAGCACAAATTGCAGGTGATTTGAGCCCAAAAGGTTCTTACTTGAATCAATTAATTGAACAAAGAAAGAATTACGAAAGTCAATTGAATTCTGGTGCAGAATATGTAAAAGCACCAATGAGCGGAATTGTGTCATATAAAGTAGATGGGTTAGAAGAAACATTGACACCAGACAATTTTAGTTCTTTGAGTAAAGAGTATTTGGAAAATTTAGATTTGAAAACAGGAAAGATAGTGGCGACAAATGAAGAAAGTGGAAAGGTAATTAACAATTTTTTCTGTTATATTGCAACTGTTTCTTCATCAGAGGAAGCAAAAAATGCAGAAGTGGGACAGAAAGTAAAAATTAGGTTATCAAACAATATGGAAATATCGGCTGAAATAACAAATTTAATTGAAGAGGAAGATAAAGATATAGTTATCATATTAAGAATAGAAAAAGAGATAGAAGAATTAATAAATTATAGGAAAATTTCTTTTGATTTAATATGGTGGGATGATTCAGGATTAAAGGTTCCCAATCAAGCAATTGTAAAAATTGATAATTTGGATTATGTTGTTAGAAATAGAGCAGGCTATTTAAGTAAAATATTGGTAAAAATAAAAAAACAAGGAGAAAAATATGCTATTGTTGAATCCTATACAACAGAAGAATTGAAAAAATTAGGACTTTCAAATGAGGAAATAGTAAGTTATAAGAAAATTTCGCTTTATGATGAAATCTTGCTGCATCCTAATTTGAATCATATAGAATAAATATTACAGAAATATTACAAAAATATTAAAATTCAATAACATTAATGAAATATATTGACAATATGGCAAAAAAAGTAGATACTTAAGAAAATAAACAAAGGAAGTAATTTTAGGAGGGTTTTTTTATGTCAGGAGCATTAATGAACAAAGTATTTGATTTATTTGGAATGGATCCAGTAGAGGATGATGAATACATAGAAGAGGATGTATATGATTATGATGATGAGGAAGAAGTAGTAGAAGATAGAAAATTATTTGGAAGAAAGAACAAAGTGGTTAATATGCCACAAGCAAATACGAATGCCATAAAAATGGTAATATCACAACCTACAACTTTTGAACAATCAGATGAGATTTGTAGCTTTTTAAAAGAGAAAAAATCTGTTATTGTTAATTTAGAATATGTAAATAAAGATGTTGCTAGAAGAATTGTAGATTTTATTAGTGGTGGAGTATATGCATTAGACGGATATATCCAAAAAGTATCCAATTCTATCTTTTTAGTAGCACCATCTAATTATGAAATCTCAAATGAAATGGCAAGAGAAGAAATGAAAAGTAAACTTTCTGTTTCATGGTTGAAAAATAACGGAGTAAATTAGTCCGTTTATTTAAGGAGGAAATCAATGATAACGCCATTAGATATAGAAAACAAAAAATTTTCAAAACAAATGATGAATGGATATAGTGTAGAAGAAGTAGATGATTTTTTGGACGATTTAACAGAAGATTATTCAAGAAATTATAAAGAGGCAACCGAGTTAAGGGCAAAAGTGGAAGAATTGACACAAAGTTTAGAACATTATAAAACAATAGAAGAAACTTTACAAAGTACATTATTAATGGCTCAATCAACAGCAGAAGATGTAAAAAGTGTGGCACAACAACAAGCAGAACAAATTATCAATGAAGCAAAAGGAACGGCGAAAAAGAAAGTTAGTGATATGGATCTTGAGATTGTAGCTAAGAGAAAAGAATTAGAAGACGTAAAAAAACAATTCGATATTTATAAAGCAAAAATGGAATCCTTGTTAATATCTCAATTGGAACTATTAAAAGAGATTAATAAAAAAGATGATGCATAAAAAATACAAAAGAGAACTGTCTATGAAAATAGGTGGTTTTTTCTATTTTTAGTGTTTTTGCTAGAAAAATGTTACAATTTAGGAGGTATATTACAGAACTGTTAAATGTATGTTACATTTCTATGAATACTCTTGACATTACAAAAAAAAAGAATAAAATAGTAATATCAAAGAAAGGTAAAGTATGAGAATAATAGGTGGAAGAGCAAAAGGAACCAAGTTATATACATTAGAAGGAGAAAATACGAGACCAACTTTAGATAGAGTACGAGAATCCTTATTTAATATTCTACAAAACAGATTACAAGATAGTATTTTTCTCGATTTGTTTTCAGGTAGTGGAGCTTGTCGGAATAGAAGCGGTAAGTAGAGGTGCTAAAAAAGCTATTTTATGTGATAAGTCAAAGCAAGCAATCAAAATCATCGAAAAGAATATAGAAAAAACCCATATGAAAGAAAAAATAGAATGGCATCACTCTTCTTTTGAGGAACTATTAAATACAAATTGGAAAGAAAAGCCAGATATTATATTTATAGATCCGCCATACCAAACAGACTTTGCCTATAAAGCAATAAAAATAATACTGGAAAAGGGATTAACAAAAGAAGACAGTCTTATTGTGATTGAAACAGATCAAGCAAAAAGGGTAAAAGAACAGTTAGAAAGAATAGAGATAGAAATCATGGATGAGAGAAAATACGGAAGAGCAAATCTTATCTTCTTAGGCAAAAAAAGAAAGGGGTAAACCATGGAAATATTTACATTATTAGAAACGTTGGAGGAATTATTGGAAACGAGTAGGAATCTACCATTTTCTTCAAAAGGTATAGTAGATAGAGATGAGATGTTAGATTTAATAAAAGAAATTAGAATTAAATTACCAGATGAATTAAAACAAGCTAAATGGGTGAAAGAAGAAAGACAACGTATCCTGGTGGAAGCTCAAAAAGAGGCAGATGGCATTGTAAAAGAGGCAGAAAATCGTATTATAGCTATGATTGATGAACATGAAATAACAAGAAAAGCTTATGATCAAAAAACCGAAATTATAGAAACAGCTAATGAAATGTCAAGAGAAATTTCAGCAGGAACCAAAGAATATGCAGATAGTTTGTTAGCAAATACAGAGGATGTTTTAAATAATACATTAGAAAAATTGGGAAGTGATATGACAGAAGCATTAAGTTTGATGCAACTTTCATTGGAAGATACCATAAAAACAATCCAAAATAGTAGAAAAGAATTAAAATAGGAAAAGATAGAAGTCAGATGTCAGAAGTCACGAAACAATGACTTTTATGTCTGGCTTTTTGAGATACAGGAGACATAGGGAAGGTATAAAAAATGGCAAAAAAGAAAAGATATAAAAAGAAAAAAAATAAGGCTTCTAAAGCAGATATAGTAGTAGTTACTTTGATTATATTAAGTATCCTTTTGGCAGTTTTGATTTATACAAAATCAGGGGTAATTGGTGCAAAATTAAATGAAATATTAGGTGGTATGATAGGTGTTGTACAATATGTATTACCAATAGGTATATTTGTCATGGCAATTAAGTTAGCATCAGATGGTAGTGAAGAATTAAAATCTAAATTGATACAGTATGGAATTTTACTTGTTAGTTTATGTATTATGTTTAGTGTTTTTCAAATTGCAGCTAATGAACTACAAAATCATAAAGAGTTATCCGAAATAGTAAAAGATGCTTATGATTTAGGAACACAAAGCAAAGGGGGCGGAGCGATTGGTTCTTGTGGTGCAGTACCATTAACAAAATTGTTGGGTGATATTGGTGCTATTATTCTTTGTTTTGGAATTGCCATTATTTTAATTGTGTTTACATTTGGTATTAATATGTCAGAAATCATCAATAAAATGTTAGAAAGTGCACAAGAAAGAATGGCAGAAAGAGAAGAAATGCGTAAACAAGTACAAAAAGAGGAAAGAGAAACACCAGCACAGCGTAGAAGGAGAGAAAAGGAAGAAAGATTAGCACAAAAAGAATTAGAAAGACAAGAAAAGGAACAAGTGAATCATCCAATCAAAATCAATTATGGTGGAACTTTTATGGATAGTATAGGAGAAAAAGTGGGATTAAAAAAATATGACCATAGTGGTGAAGATTTGGAACCTTTAACCAAGAATTCTACAAGACAAGCAAAACAAGAAATAAGAAAAATGCAAGTACCAGAAATAGAGGATGACGAGCCAGAAATACAGCCAGATGTGATTGAAAGTAATTTGTTCAAAGATGTAGAAGAACAAAAAGAGGAAAAGACGAAAGCAGTTTTACAGCTAGAACATGCTATGACGGTAGAAGATGAGCATTATGAGTATCCACCAATAGAAATCTTAAGTAAAGGTAACAAAAAAGCCTTAAGAGGAGGAGCCAAAGCTTTAACAGATACAGCTGCGAAATTACAAAGGACATTACACAGTTTTGGTGTTTCAGCAAAAGTAGAAAATGTTTCGGTAGGACCAGCTATTACTAGATATGAGTTAAAACCAGCAGAAGGAGTACGTGTTAGTAAAATTGCTAATTTAGCAGATGATATTGCACTTAATTTGGCAGCAGAAACCATTCGTATTGAAGCACCAATACCAGGCAAACAAGCAGTTGGAATTGAGGTACCTAATTCAGAAAGAGAAGCGGTTCATTTAAGAGATGTTTTAGATAGTGATACTTTTAGAGATTGCGAATCTAGATTAGCTATCGCACTAGGAAAGGATGTAGCTGGAAATGTGCAATTAGCTGATATTGCTAAAATGCCACATGTTTTGATTGCAGGTTCCACTGGATCAGGAAAGAGTGTATGTATTAATACAATTATAACGAGTATCATATATCATGCTAAACCAAGTGAAGTAAAATTTGTCATGGTAGACCCAAAAGTAGTAGAATTATCCGTCTATAATGGCATACCTCATTTGTTAATTCCAGTGGTAACTGACCCAAGAAAAGCAGCAGGAGCATTGGCATGGGCAGTACAGGAAATGGATAATCGATACAATTTATTTGCGGAAAAGGGAGTTAGAGATTTAAAAGGATATAATAAAGCCATTGAAAAAGATGAAGATGTTGGGCAATTACCACAAATTGTTATTATTGTAGATGAGTTAGCAGACCTAATGATGGTAGCCAAAAATGATGTAGAAGATGCTATTTGTCGATTAGCACAAAAAGCAAGAGCAGCTGGTATGCATTTAGTAATTGCGACACAAAGACCATCTGTTGACGTTATTACAGGATTGATTAAAGCCAATGTTCCTTCTAGAATTGCATTTGCCGTATCTTCTCAAGTAGACTCTAGAACAATTTTGGATAGTGTAGGTGCTGAAAAATTGCTAGGAAAGGGAGATATGCTTTATTTTCCATCAGGAGCACCAAAGCCAGCAAGAGTGCAAGGTGCATTTGTAACAGATGATGAAGTGGAGAAGATAGTAGATTTTATTAAATCAAATGGTACAGCTACCTATAGTGAAGATATATTAGAAAGTATTGAAAATAGTAATAAAACAGATAAAGAAATAGCACAAGAATCAGCAGAGGATGATGATACAGATCCATTTTTAATGGAGGCAATTCAAACTGTTGTGGAAACAGGACAAGCTTCTACTTCGTTTATTCAAAGAAGATTTAAAGTAGGATATGCCAGAGCTGGAAGAATTATTGATCAAATGGAGGAAAGGGGTGTTATCTCTGGTTACCAGGGTAGCAAACCAAGAGAGGTACTCATGTCTTTAGAAAAGTGGAATGAACTAAAGATGGGAACAAGTGAGAGTGCAGAACAAACCGAAGGATGAGACAAGGAGGACAGACTTTAATTGTCTTAAAAATTAGGCAAAAAATAACAACATCATGATATGTTTTCAAGGTAACCGAAAGGAGAAGAAATTTGCAAAAGAAAACCGATAAGTTTTTAGATAAACTTATGAAAAAAGATTATAATAATGAATTGGAAAAGGTTTTAGAGAAGAAGTACTTTAATGAAGATACCAAAAGTATTCTTCTTAGCATTTTATATAAAGTGGAAACAGCTTATAGAGATTATGAAAAAGTTAAACCAAATGTAAAAAGCAAAGAAGATTTTATTCAATCTATCATAGATAGTATCAAAAATAATTGTAATGATATTAAAGTAATCAAATTGAACACAAAAGAAAGTCAAATGTTAGGGAATAAAACATTTTTAGTGGAGAAAAACAAAAAAAGAATTATCTGTTATCCAATAGAAAGAAAGTTATTATATTGTATAGCTAAAATAGGTAAAAATGAAAACATTATGAAAAATCAATATCCTATTATTCATAAGACGTTATCAGATTTGATTAATGTAGGAAATAATATTGATACAGTGGAACCAATGCGTGATTTTAATGGCTATTCTTGGACTACGCTTCCAAGGGAAATTGAAAGTATTTGTCATAATATTGTTTATCAAAATATAAGAATATTAGTAGGACATGAATTTTTAGATAATTGGATTAAAAATAGTGAATATATGATAGACTATTTTGCCTCTTTTAAAAATAGATTAGATAAGCAATATGGAGAAGAACAAGAGAAAAGATTAACAGAACTATTGAGTGAACTGTCTGTATTGCTAGCAGTTAGATACAATAAAAAGCTGAAAAGTGAGTTACAAAAAGAAAAAAGAGAGATAGAATTAAAATTAGCTAAAATTGAGAATAATCAAGATTTTATACAACAAGTTAGTAATGAAAAAAGGAAATTAACAAAAGAAATTAAACAAATGGATGAGACACTTAATAATAGGAATTGGTTGCAAAAAGAATATGAAAAGAGAAATGAATATCTTCCAGTGCAAGAAAAGATTTTTAGTGTTAGAATTTTGTCTCAAATGATGGCAGAGGAAAGAGAGGAGAAAATAAAAAAAATAGAAAAGTTAAATATCTTACTAAATCCACAAAAATTTGTGAGTTATAAGAAAGAATTAGAGGAAAAAGAGAAATATTTAAAGTTGTTAGATACAAAAGAATTAGAAAAAGAAATTGGTAAATATATTTTGAAATTACAGAGAAATTTTCTATTATGTTATTATATAAAAATTAAAAAAGTAGATAATAAATTAGATTTAATGAAACTTATTTATGAGTTTAGATACTATTGTTTGATACCATTTAATGAAAAAAAATCAATGGGAAAAATAGATGAGATGAAAAATTACCTTAAAAAAGTAGAAATGTTATTGTTACAAAAGGCTCATGAGTTAAAATTAATTGATATTTTTTCAACAGAAGAAGAATTTGATTATCAAATTTTGCGAAATATTTTTTTCATTAGAGTTATCAATTTAGAAGATTTGTATATAAAATTGATGAAAGAAAAAGATAATTATTATGTTCAAATTTTTGATGAAAACGTATTTGAAGAAAAGATACAAATCAAAAATGTAGAAGAAATTAACAAGAAAGATTTAGCTTTTAAAATAAATAAAAAGGTTAAAATTTTTAATTAAGAGAGTTTGAAAAATAATTGCCATTTCAGGCTAAGCTTTAACAATGTTAGCATAGATCAATAACATTCAGAAACAGCGATAACTGTTGTTGCTAAATCAAAGATTTAGACAACAGCTTATTTTCCAAACTGAGTTTGCATAAGAAAGAAGGATGGTAAGAAAATGAAAATTACATTTTTAGGAGCAACCAAAACGGTTACAGGTTCTAACTTTTTAGTAGAAGCTTGTGGCAAGAAATTTTTAGTAGATTGCGGAATGTGGCAAGGAAAGGCAGAATTGGAATTACAAAATGCTGAAAAGTTTGAGTTTAATCCCATGGAAATCGATTTCATGTTATTAACACATGCTCATATAGACCATTCAGGAAGAATTCCTAAATTATATAAGGAAGGTTATAAAAATAAGGTTTATGCTCATAAAGCAACTTGTGATTTATGTGCTTTGATGTTACCAGATAGTGGTCATATTCAAGAAATGGAAAGTGAATGGAAAAACAAAAAAAGAAAAAGAAAAGGAGAAAGAGAGTTACCACCTTTATATACAGCAGAAGAAGCAGCAAGATGTTTGGAAATTTTTGAACCAGTACAATATGATGAAATCATAGAAATCACACCAGATATTCATGTAAGATTTAATGATGCAGGACATATGTTAGGTTCTAGTATCATTGAATTATGGACAAAAGAGGAAGGAAAAGAAACGAAAACAGTATTTACAGGGGATTTAGGAAATAATGATATTCCATTATTAGATTCACCAACCATGATAGAAAATACAGATTATTTAGTGATGGAATCTACCTATGGAAGTAGATTGCATTTAAGAAATGACGAAAAAGCAGAACTTTTCTTAGACATTGTATCTGAAACGTTAGATAATGGGGGAAGTGTTGTGATTCCGTCTTTTGCTGTTCGGAAGAACACAAGAGATTTTGTATGAAATTAATAAACTGAAAGAAATAAAAGATGACCAAGAATTTAGAAGAAAATACAAAACTTTAATGAAATCAAATGTCTATGTAGATAGCCCTTTAGCCATATCTGCAACAGAAGTATTTAGAGAAAACACCAATCTATTTGAAGACCAAATTCAAGAAGAAATTATGAAGGGAGATAATCCACTGGAATTTCCAGGGCTAAAATTCACTCAAACAGCAGACGAATCAAAAGCTTTAAATGAAGATGACACACCAAGTATTATCATATCAGCAAGTGGAATGTGTGATGTCGGAAGAATCAAACATCATTTAAAACACAATCTATGGAATCCGAAATCTACCATACTATTTGTCGGCTACCAAGCACCAGGAACCTTAGGTCATAGCATTGTCAATGGTGCCAAAACAGTAAAAATATTTGGAGAAGAAATAGCAGTAAACGCTAGAATAGAATACATCGAGGGATATTCAGGTCATGCTGACCAAGAAGGTCTAATGGATTTTATCTATTCCTTTATCAACAAACCAAAACATATCTTTTTGGTACATGGAGAAGAAGAAGCCCAAAATGTATTGGCACAAAAAATAGAAACAGAAGCACGGAATTGGTGTTTCCATTACTGAATTTGGAGAAACCTATGAAATCAATGGCATAGAAAATAAAATAGAAATGACACATAAAATAGAAAGAAAAGCAAATAAAACAATAAGAAATGAAGTAATAGACAGATTAGAAAAATTAAAAGAAGAAATTAAAGATATGGATGCCTATGTTAGACAAGATATGGATGATGACAAATTGAGAGATGAAGACATCTTTAGAATCAATGAAAAAATGAAAGACCTAGAAAGACAAATTATAAATGTAATAGAAGGATAGGAGCGTTTGGGTGCTTTTTGGGACAGGCACCGATTATCCCCAGAGGTACTTTTTGGGACAGGCACCAACATACCCTTTTTAGGATAAGTTGTTTACAAAAATAACAAGGATGATTTTCCTCCGTTCCTAAAATCATCTAAAGGAGAAAGAGATGGAAAACAAGTATTTTAATGAAGCAATGATTGGAAATAAAAATATGCTAGCAACTTTTACAGGAAAAGGAGAAATGCAAAGGATTTATTTTCCAAACAAAGATAGTAGGCAATACATAGACTACTTTCATACAGGAGTAAAAATTAATAGTTCTGATTTGATTTATTTGCATGATGATATCAATAATGTATATAAACAATATTATGATGCAGATACCAATATTTTAAATACAGAAGTGACAAATACGTATTTCAATCTAAAAATTCTTCAAACAGATTATGTCATGATAAAGGAAAATGTATTAGTGAAAAAGTACATGTTTTTAAATGATGGTAAAATTGATTTAGATACATCTTTTTATATTCATTCAGAATTATTATCAGACTATAACAATCATGTGAGTTGCAAGATGGTAGATGGGGGGATGATGCAATATGCCCATGATTTCACTTTTTTAACTTTTGCGAAGGGACAAAAAGTTTCTAAACATCAAATCAATGGTAGTAAAGATACAATCAAAAGAGGAGAAATCTATGACAAAGATTACATTGGAATGTCTAATGATAGCAGTGTTTGCTATGATTTAGGAGTGATTCGACCACAAGAAAAGAAGACGTTGGAAATTTGTATTACCATTGGGGAAAATAAAAATCTATCAGAAATTGAAAAAGAAATAGAAAGAATAAAAAAAATAGATTTCAACAAAGAATATACGAATACAAAGGCATATTGGAGGAAATATGTCAAAACACATAATGGATTAAATCTAAAAGAACCAAAAAATAGTTATGAGGAAAAAATTCAGGATATTTACAAAAGAAGCATTTTGCTATTTCCCCTTTTAACCAATCCGGAAACAGGAGGAATCATTGCTTCAGCAGAAGTGGACGAAAATTTCACACAATGTGGAAGATATGCCTATTGTTGGCCAAGAGATGCCGTATTTATGACAAAAGCGATGGATATTTTAAAAATGGAAAAAGAGACCGATAAATTTTACAAAGTATTTTGCAAAAAGACACAAAGCAAAAATGGAATGTGGGAACAAAGATTTTTTACAGATGGAAAATTGGCACCAGCCTGGGGCTATCAAATAGATGAAACCGCAAGTGTTGTCTATGGTGTGTATGAACATTATCAATATACAAAATCGGAGAAATTTTTAAAAGATAATTTGCCAATGTGTCAAAAAGCAATCGATTTCTTAAGACGATATGTAAAAGACTGGCTAAATATAGAAGGAAAAGATGAACATGATAAAGATAGAGTCCAGCAAGAAATCGAAGCAAGTGTTAACCATCTAGGACATAAATATCATGTAAGTTATGATTTATGGGAAATGAACGAGGGAATTCATTTATATTCTTTAGCTAGTATTTATGCCGCTTTTGAATGTATCATGAAAATTTATAGCGTGTTAGGAGATAAAATATCTGACTTTGAAAACAATCGACTAAAAGAGGAAAAAATAACAAAAAGCGAAAGAGAATTAGAAAAATTACAAGCAGAAATTAAAAAATACATCAATCAAAATATGTATGACGAAGAAAAGAAAACTTATTTAAGAAATACAGAAGACCAAAAAATGGACATTAGCATGATAGGAGCCGTTACGCCATTTCAAGTATTCAAACCCAAAGAAAAGAAAATGATAAATACCATCGAACGAATTAACCTATCCTTAAGAACTTACACTGGAGGTTATCAAAGGTTTGAAGGAGACCATTATCGAAATGGTAATCCATGGCCAATCGCCAATCTATGGATGACATTATATTATTTAGCATCAGGTCAAAAAAACAAAGCAAAAGAAACCTTTGATTTTGTTGTCAAAACAGCTGGAAAGCATAGCTTTCTTGGCGAACAAGTAGATAATAATACCTTGCAGCCAAACTGGGTTTTAGGTCTTGGCTGGTCTCATGCCATGTTTGTTATTGTGCTAGGGGTGCTTTTTGGGACAGGCACCGATTATCCCTAAAGGTATCTTTTGGGACAAGTTAAAAAAATGTGGGAATAAATGTAAAAGAGTATAGCCAAATGGACAAAAATGTGTTATACTCTTTTTAAATTTTTAAAATAAAGGAGGTTTATTAATATTGCCGAGACAACCAAGAAGGAAAAGCCATAGCAAGGTATATCATTGTATGCTACGAGGAGTCAATAAACAAGATATCTTTTTTGAAGAAAAAGATTATCTACAATTTCAAAATCTTATAAAAAAGACAAAAGAGAATTTTTCATATCAATTATATTCATATGTTTTAATGCCAAATCATATTCATTTAGAAATCAAAGATGAAAATCAAAAATTATCTCAAATTATTCATAGTATGGCAACAAGTTATGCTAGTTTTTTCAATAAAAAGTATCAAAGAGTAGGTCATGTGTTTGAAAATCGATTTCAAAGTAAAAATGTTGAAGATTGCTATTATATATTAAATTTAGTTCGATATATTCATCAAAACCCCGTAAAAGCAAAAATTGATAAAATGGAAGAATACAAGTGGAGTAGCTATTTTGAGTACACTAAAAATGAAGAAATAGAAGAAAAAATAGTAGATACAGAAGAGATTTTAAAAATATTTTTAATAGAGAATGGACAGGATACAAAAGGATTTTTGAAATTCAATAAAACAAGTCTAGAATTTCAAGACAGTGTGGAATTTTTAGAATATGAGATGAGAAATAAACTCAAAGATGAAGAAGTGATATATTTTATTAAAAAAGAACTAGGAATTTATAATATTCAAGAAATACAAAACTATAAGATAGAGTATAGGAATGACATAATAAGAAGAATTAAAGAAATTCAAGGAGTAACACAAAAACAAATAGCTAGAGTATTAGGTGTTACTGTTAGAGTAGTTCAAAAAGCTTGTTTGAAAGATACCAAAAAAGCTTTTTAAAACACATACCTGTCCTAAAAAGCACTGTTAGGAATATTTTGGAACTGCCAGAAGATAAAACAAACCTGTCCCCAAAAATACTTTTAGGGATAATCGGTGCCTGTCCCAAAAAGCACCCAAAACATATTCAAAAAGTAAAAAAGTACTTGCAATGTATTCTTTTTTGGTATAAAATGGATTTGCTCAAAAGAATTTGGGTAATACTATATAATGAAAAAGAGATGCTTAAAACCAAATATAAATGGAAATGGATTGCGTTTTTCTAAAGCATCGAAAGAAGGAGGAAATTTTATGTCTGTAAAGATTGGAATTAATGGATTTGGAAGAATTGGAAATTTGTCTTTTCAAGCAGCTTTGAAGAGAGAGGAAGTAGAGGTTGTTGCTATTAATGACCCTTTTATAACAGCGGATTATATGGCATATATGACAAAATATGATACCGTTCATGGAAAATTTGAAGGAACAGTAGAGGGAAAAGATAATGTTTTAACTGTGAATGGAAAAGATATAAAAGTGTTTAATGAGATGGATCCTCATAATATTCCATGGGGAGATTTAGGTGTTGATTATGTATTAGAGTGTTCAGGGGTGTTTACAACTCTTGAAAAAGCACAAGCTCATATTGATGCAGGAGCTAAAAAGGTTATTATTAGTGCTCCTTCTAAGGATGCACCAATGTTTGTTATGGGAGTAAATCATACCGAGTATGACCCAAGTATGAATATTGTTTCGAATGCATCTTGTACAACAAACTGTTTAGCACCACTTGCTAAGGTTATTAATGATAATTTTGGTATTAAAGATGGATTGATGACAACGGTGCATAGCACGACAGCAACTCAAAAGACTGTAGATGGAGCTTCTAAGAAAGATTGGAGAGGTGGTAGAGCAGCAGCTGCTAATATTATACCTTCTTCAACAGGTGCTGCAAAAGCAGTTGGAAAAGTTATTCCAACATTAAATGGAAAATTAACAGGTATGGCATTTAGGGTTCCAACAGTTGATGTTTCTGTTGTTGATTTAACTTGTAATTTAGAGAAACCAGCTACTTATGAAGACATTTGTGCGGCTATGAAAAAGGCTTCTGAGAATGACATGAAGGGAATTGTTGAATATGTGACAGACCCAGTTGTTTCTTCTGATTTCACAACAGATTCACATACTTCTATTTTTGATAGTACCGCAGGTATCATGCTTACTGATACTTTTGTAAAATTGGTTGCTTGGTATGATAATGAATGGGGGTATTCTAATAAATTGGTTGACTTGGCATGTTATATTGCTAGTAAAAATTAAGGATAATAATTCCAGTTGGTCGAAAAAAAGACTAGCTGGAATTATTTTTTCTATTTTAGGAGACGTTTTTTTCATCAATTCATTTTAGATAGTTGTGAGTAGAAACTTTTATCCATTGGTTTTTGTAACTATACAGACGTTTTGTTTTTTGCCATAAAAGTTTCTATATTTTTTATGATGTAACAATT